>DASRES010000008.1 GCA_035651955.1 Acidimicrobiia bacterium | reverse complement strand
GTCAGCGCCGTGCGGTCACGCGGGCGGCTCGGGGGAGACTCGTTCGCACCGCAGCGCGTGCCCTTCGCTCGTGAGGCATCGACCCGTCTCGAGGTCCCACTCCCAGTCGTGCACCGAGCAGTGCAGGACCCCGCCCTCGATCGTGCCGAAGCGTGTGAGATCGGCCTGGCGGTGCGGGCAGCGGCGCTGCAGGCGCCAACCGCCGGACACGAACGTCTCGTCCTGTCGCAGCCGGTCGTGGTACGCGCGCTCGACATATGCCATGCGCGCGGGTGAGAGCGACTTGAAGAACGTGTGCACGTACTCGTTGAACGGCCCGTTGCGGTGCGCGCGGAACCGGCACGACAGGAGCAGCGAGTTCACCCAGTCGTCGAGGTGCCGCTCGATGCAGGCCTCGACGAGGGCGCGGTCGACGTCGAGCCGGTAGACGACGTCCTCGCCGTCCCACTCGCGCACCTCGCCGCGCACGAAGTCGACGACGACACCGACGTCGCCGAGATGCAGCAGGACGTTGCCGCCGATGCCCGAGCGCGTCAGGGGCGCGTCGACGAGCAGCGGCTCGAACCACGCCCGGAGGTCGGCGACGACGTCGCGCCGACCGCGCGACCACGACTCGCGCTCCGCCGTGAGCCAGCTCTTCCAGTCCGCGCGGTACTGCTCGAGATAGGCGCGCTTGTCGGTGAACGGCTCGATCAGCTCGTCCTCGGGGACGGGCTGACGCACCGTCACCTCACCGTGCGCGAGCTCGACGGCGGTCCCGGGAACGACGAGGTGAGCAGGGACATCGCGCCGTTGCAGCCGCTCCAGCCACACCGTCTGGTCCGGGAAGATGTTGTCGTCGGCGCGGTCGAAGTCGTTCAGCTCCCACAGCTCGTCGTCGAGGAAGCACGGGGGTCCCGCGCTCGGGAAGACGTGACGCGCGCGCATCATCGCGACGTAGCGCTCCGCACGGTCGAGACCGTTCGCGCGCTTCTCGGTCGCGAGGCGCGCACGCTCCGCAGGCGGGAAGTCGTAGACGACCGGGTACCAGCTCGCGCCCGAGAACTGCAGGAAGTGCGCGTCGAACGGGCCCGCGGCCTCGATCTCGCCCGGGTCGCCCGGACGTGCGTCGTTCTGGTTGAGGACCCGCGCGGTCTCGTCGGCGAGGACGATCGCGGAGTCCCCGAGCGGACCGTCCGCGGGCGCCGTCATCGCGAACACCGTCACCTGCAGCCCGCCGAGGTCGACCCGACGCGCGTGGCGCGTGCGCACGAACTCCGTGAACCCGAGCTCCCGCAGGGCGTCCTCGAGGAACGGCACCCGGAACGCCGGGAGCAGCACACGCGCGCGCTTGTCGACGTGGCGCGCGAGGAAGTCGGGATCGAAGTGGTCGCGGTGCAGGTGCGAGACGTAGAGGTAGTCGGGCGAGGTGAACGGCGCCGGATCGAGCCCGTCGTTGCGCGGGAACGGGAACCACGACCCGAAGTACGCGGGCGTGAACCACGGGTCGCACAGAACCGAGCCGCCACGCGTCTCGACGAAGAGACCGGCGTGGCCGAGGAACGTGACGCGCATCCGGCAAGCCTACGGTCGCTCCCACCGCAGCCCCGGATACCGGCCCCGCAGACGCTCGCCGCTCAGGCCGATGGTCGCGCTCGCTGCGGGCCGGGATACCCGGCCCGCGGACGCTCGCCGCTCAGGCCGATGGTCGCGCTCGCTGCGGGCCGGGATACCCGGCCCGCGGACGCTCGCCGCTCAGGAAAACCGCGCCTCTCGTGCGTTCGGCGGGTACGGTGCGCCGCGGAACAACCACGGCGGGCACAGTGGGCGGAGCATTCCGAACGGCCCATTCCGAACGGCCTGGCCGATCGACCCTGGGATCCCGAGCTGGGAGGTCTTGATGAACCGTAGGGAGCTGGTGCTCGCGCTCGCGGAGCGTGCCGACACCGACCGTCGCACAGCGGACGAGATGCTGTCGTCCCTCGTCGACATCATCACCGAGACGGTGTCGACGGGCGAGCCCGTCGCCATCTCCGGCTTCGCGAAGTTCGCCCGCGTCGACCGCAAGGCCCGCATGGGCCGCAACCCGCAGACCGGCGAGGCGATCAAGATCGCCGCGTCCCGCAAGGCCCGGATCACCCCGCTCAAGGCCTTCAAGGACTCGGTGATGACGGGCAAGCGTGCGAGCGGTCGCAAGTCGCCCGCGAAGAAGACTGCCGCGAAGAAGACCGCGGCGAGGAAGGCACCCGCCCGCAAGGCGACCGCGAAGAAGACGACGGCGAAGAAGACCGCGAAGCGCCGCTGACCAAACCCGCGAAGATGCGGCACTGACGTACGCAATGCGTTCGTCAGTGCCGCATCTTCGCGTCCGGGCCCCGGCGGGATACGTTCCCCTGCGTGCCGGAGCGTGAGCCGATCCCCGAGGGACTGGACGACGCGGCCCGCCGCGGCATGGCCGTCGCGTTCCATGCGGGCGCGGACCCGTGGCGCGTTGCCGTCGTCTCCCCACACGGCACGCTCACGTACGGCGAGCTGAACGCGCGCGCGAACCGGCTCGCCCGCGCGCTGCGCCGGCGCGGCCTGCGCGCCGGCGACTCGGTCGCGCTGCTGTGCGCGAACCGTCCCGAGTTCGTCGTCGCGTTCGTCGCGGCCCAGCGCTCGGGCCTCCGCCTCACGCCCGTCAACTGGCACCTGACCGGGCCCGAGGCCGCGTACATCGTCCGGGACTGCGACGCGCGTGCACTCGTCGCTGACGCGCGCTTCGCGGACGTCGCGCGCGACGCCGTTGCCGACGGCGACGTGGTCCGGATCGCGGTCGCGGGTTCCATCGCAGGCTTCGAGGACGCCGACGACGTGATGGACGCCGAGGACGGCCGCGATCTCGAGGACGCGACGCTCGGCACGACGATGCTCTACACGTCGGGGACGACCGGGCGGCCCAAGGGAGTGTTCCGGCCGGACGGGCTGCGCGCCGACCCGACCCTCGCGATCCGGATGCACGGGTACCGCGCGGGCGACGCGCACCTGTGCACCGGGCCGATGTACCACGCCGCTCCGATGCTGTTCTCGCTGACCATCCCGCTCGTCGCGGGCGTGCCGATCGTCGTGATGGACGGGTGGGACGCGCGTCGCGCGCTCGAGCTCGTCGAGGAGCACCGTGTCACGCACACCCACATGGTCCCGACCATGTTCCACCAGCTCCTCGCGCTGCCGGACGACGTGCGCCGCGCGGCGGACGTGTCGTCGCTGCGCTCGGTGTGGCACGGCGCGGCACCGTGTCCCGTCTCGGTGAAGCGCCGGATCATCGAGTGGTTCGGCCCGATCGTCAGCGAGTACTACTCGGCGACCGAGGGGCTGGGAACGTTCGTCGACGCCGCGACGTGGTTGCAGCATCCGGGCACCGTCGGTCGTCCGTGGCCCGCCGACCAGGTCGTCGTCGGCGACGACGAGGGCAACCCGCTCCCCGCCGGTGAGGTCGGCGTCGTGTGGCTCAAGGCCGCGACCGTCGGACGCTTCGAGTACCACGGCGACCCCGAGAAGACGAAGCAGACGTACCGGGGCGACTACTTCACGGTCGGGGACCTCGGCTACTTCGACGCCGACGGCTTCCTCTACCTGACCGACCGCAGCGCGGATCTCATCATCAGCGGCGGCGTGAACGTCTACCCCGCGGAGGTCGACGCCGTGCTCCTCGAGCACCCGGCCGTCGGTGACGCCGCGACGATCGGCGTCCCGAACCCCGAGTGGGGCGAGGAGGTGAAGGCGGTCGTCGAGCTGCGGCCCGGCGTGACGGCGAGCGACGCGCTCGCGGACGAGCTGATCGCGTTCTGCCGCGACCGCCTCGCGCACTACAAATGCCCGCGCTCGATCGACTTCGTCACGACGCTGCCCCGCAGCGACACCGGCAAGGTGTACCGCCGCCGCCTGCGCGACGAGTACCGAACGAGGGAGAGCACGTAGATGCGATACCGGCCGCTGGGGGACTCGGGTCTCGTCGTGTCCGTGGTCGGGCTCGGCGCGAACAACTTCGGGATGCGCGTCGACCTCGAACGCACGCGCGAGGTGGTCGACGCCGCCCTCGACGCCGGGATCACGCTGATCGACACCGCGGACGTCTATGGAGGCCGCGGCGGCAGCGAGACGATGCTCGGCGAGGTCCTGAAGGGGCGCCGCGACGACGTGGTGCTCGCGACGAAGTTCGGCATGGACATGGGCGGCGCGAACGGTCCCGACTGGGGTGCGCGCGGGTCGCGCCGCTACATCCGCCGCGCGGTCGAGGCGTCGCTCGAACGGCTGCAGACGGACTGGATCGACCTGTACCAGTACCACGCTCCCGACGGTCTGACGCCCGTCGAGGAGACGCTCGGCGCGCTGCACGAGCTCGTCCTCGAGGGCAAGGTCCGCTACGTCGGGTCGTCGAACTTCGCGGGTTGGCAGGTCGCGGACGCCGACGCGGTGGCGCGCCGCAACGGCTTCACCCGCTTCGTGTCGGCCCAGAACTCGTACAGCCTCCTCGATCGGACCGTCGAGCGCGAGCTCGTCCCCGCCTGCCGGCACTACCGCGTCGGCATCCTCCCCTACTTCCCGCTGTCCAGCGGCCTGCTGACGGGGAAGTACAAGCGTGGCGAGGAGCCGCCCGAGGGCACCCGCCTGGCCGCGAACCCGCGCGCGCTCACCGACCGGGCCTTCGACACGCTCGAGGCCCTCGAGATCTACGCGCGCGAGCGGGGCGTCACGATGCTGACCGTCGCGATCGGTGCGCTCGCCGCGCTGCCGGCCGTCGGCTCCGTGATCGCCGGCGCGACACGCGCGGAGCAGGTCCGCGCCAACGTCGCCGCGGGCGACTGGCAGCCGAGCGCGGAGGATCTCGCCGCGCTCGACGCGATCGTCACACCGGGGCGTCGCAACGCGTAGCGCTCAGTAGCGCACCCAGGCCTGCGGCGTCTCGTAGCCGACGCTCGGCTTGGTCCAGTCGCACACCCCGCTCGGGAAGATGCGGGCGAGGCGAGCCTGCTGCGCGGCGTCGAACGTCACGTCGCCGTAGTCGTGCATGTCGACGGGCTTCAGCGCGCACTTGACGATGTCGTCACGCGTCGGCGCGCCGGCCGCGGTGCGCGAGTCGCCGAACGACGGGTAGGCCTGCGTGCACGCGGCGTCGTGCTCGTTCACGCCCGGCCCGGTGAGCTTCTTGCCGTCCGGGAGGATGCAGGTGTCCACCGCGGCCGCCGGGCGCTTCCCCGTCGTGAGCCACTGGTCGAGCAACGTGACGAATTGCACCGCGCCGACCGTCGCGCCCGTCGCCGACCCGCCGATCGTGGAGCCGGGCGGGACGGTCCACGTCACCTCGTTCGCGTCGTCGCTGCCGAGCCGGGCCCGGATCTCGAAGATGCGGAACCGGTCGTGAATGTCACCCTTGTCGTCCGTGTAGACGTTCGTCGCGACGACGGGGATGCTCCGCACCGCGCCACCCTCGAGGATGCGTCCGTCGCGGTAGGCGCGCTGCACCGCGGCCACCGGGGCCACCTCGCGCGGCGCGACGGGATTGCCGTCGATGTCGTAGCCGCCGACGCTCTCGTTGAGCTGCAGGAACTGGTCGACGGTGATGACGTGATCGCGCAGGGCCTGCAACCCGTACTGCACGCCGACGTTGTCGAGCGGGCGGTACGCGAAGCCGGTCTGCGGGTCGATGCCCGTCTGGTTGCGGTTCGCGTCCTGCAACGTGCAGCGCAGTCCCGTGGGATTCGTCTTCGCGTCGTAGATCTGCGAACGCGGGATGCGCGAGTCGCAGCCGACGGTCGGGTCGATGTTCGACAGGAACGACGACACCCACAGCGCGCACGTCCCCGTCGTCCGGTGCCCCTCGACGGCGGCCTGCTGCGCCGAGCTGAAGCCCTTGCCCGCGTTGCTACGGAAGTAGCGCTGCAGGAGGCCGCAGTCCGACACGCCGCCGGCGATGCTGATCGCGTCCGGGAACGGGAGGATCGGCGAGATCGCGTCGAGGATCCCCGGGTAGTCCTGCGAGATCAGCAACTGCTGGATCGCGCCGCCCGAGCCGCCGGTGCCGATCGTGAAGCGCGGCGGCCCGTAGCGCTTGGCCACCTGCTCCTTGACCATCATCGCGGTCTCCGCGGACAGCACGTCGTTGCACTGCACCTGGAACGTGTTGAACGTCGCGGTCGCGATCGCGTAGCCGGCACCGAGGAGGCCGGCGTCGACGGTCGGCGTGCCGAGCGCGCTGCCCTGCGCGTAGCTCGTGCCGCAGCCGCCGCCGAACTCGTAGACGAGCCGGTGGTTCCAACCACGGTCGTCGAACGTCTTCGGCGCGTTCGACCCGCTGAGCGCGCCGGGGTCCAGGATCGAGACCCAGTAGACGGCCCGGTTGATGGTTCCCTCCTCTACGCGCACGATCTCGTCGACCCGCTTGCCGTCGACGGTCGTCGTCGCGAGATCGGCGGGGCGCGGCCCCGGCACCGTGAGCGGGAGGAAGCTGCCGTTGGTCGAGCGGTACTCCCACGTCGTCTTCGGGGGCGCGCCGCAGTCGGCGTCGGTGGGCGCGCCGAGCCCGAGCTGCTGCGTCGTGCAGACGAGGAGGGGAAGGTGCGGACCCGAGAACACCGGGCCGGTGATCGGGTAGTCGTGCACGTCGAGCGTCGCGCGACGCGAGCCCGCGACCGCGGTGATCGTGTGCGCGCCGGGCGTCATCCCGCCGACGAGCGCGAGCACCGTCGTACCGTCGCGTCGTTGGTCGCTCGTCGCGGCCGGCTTGCCGTCGAGCTCGAAGTGGACGTTCGGGTCGTTCCCGACGCCGTCCACGCGGACGAGCGTGTCGACGCCGGTGACCATGTCCGGCCGGCTGGACGCGTCGGTCAGCCCGATGTGCCCGGCCGTCGTGGTACGCGACGAAGCGGACGAGTGCTTGCTGCCGCCGCTGCACGCCGCCGCGGCGAGGACGAGTCCGGCGAGGAGCGCGAGGGCGCGGCCGTGTGGGGAGTGGAGGCGCATTGCGGCATGCTTTCACGCCCTGGACGCGAGGTCCCGGCATCCCGGTTTCGTGCCGCCCGCTGCCGTCGTACCCTCGCGCTCGTGACCGACCTGCTGGAGCTGCAGGAGCGCGCGGCGGGCGAGTTCGGGAAGCGCGTCGACGCGGTGCGCGACGACGAGTGGTCCGCGCCGACGCCGTGCAACGAGTGGAACGTCCGCGCGCTCGTCAACCACATCGTGTACGAGGACCGCTGGGCCCCGCACCTCGTTCGAGGCGAGACGATCGAGCAGGTCGGGACGCGCTACGACGGTGACCAGCTCGGCGACGACCCTCGCCGCGCGTGGACGGATGCGCGCGCGGCCGCGCTGTCCGCGTTCCGCGCACCCGGCGCGCTCGACGGGACGGTCCATCTCTCGTACGGCGACGAGTCGTCGGCCGTGTACCTCGGTCAGCTCACTGCGGACCATCTGCTGCACGCCTGGGACCTCGCCCGCGGCATCGGCGCCGACGACACGCTCGATCCGGAGCTCGTGCAGTGGGCGTGGGACACGATGAAGCCGCAGGAGCAGATGCTGCGCGCGAGCGGCCTGTTCGGGGAGGCGCTCCCGGTCCCCGACGACAGCGATCTCCAGACCAAGCTGCTGGCCCTCGTCGGCCGCCGGCGTTGAGGGAGGTGGGATGCGGTTCAACCACATGGAGCTGACGTTCGCTCGCGGCACCCTCGACGACACGATGCGCGCCGACGTCGATGCGTTCTACGAGTCGATCTTCGGCTGGCGCGGCTCGGACGTCGACGTCGTCGGCCAGCGCGCGCACTACCTCCACGTCGACGACGGCCAGTTCATCCTGCTCGCCGAGAGCGGCAAGCCGATGTCGTCGCCCGGCTACGACCACCTCGGCCTGCTGCAGGCCACCCGCGACGAGGTCGACCGCCTCCTCGAGCAGTGCAAGCGGTACCGGGAGAAGGACGACCGCGTGCAGATCAAGGAGTACGAGGACCTCGTCATCGGCGACCTGACCGTCCACGCGTTCTACGTCAAGTACCTGCTCCCCATCTACTTCGACGTCCAGTGCATGGAGCGCGCGTAGCGGACGGCGCGTCGAACATGCGCTCGTACACGGCCTGGAGACTGTCGACTGCCGGTGCGCCACGCGCGAACGCGGCACGGACGGCACGAAGCGTCTCCGTCGTCTGAACACGCCTCTCGAACGCCTGCGCTCGCAGCCGCGCGGCGTTCGCACACGTCTCGCGCACGTACTCGGCGCGGTCCCAAGCCGAGCGGTACATGCGGTCGCTCATGGTGCGACTCTCCTGCCCGGCCGTGCGAGGGCGCAACCAGCCTTCGTGACACTCGCCGGACCGAGGTCCGCGCTTGCACGCCTTCGGAGCTGGGTACGGTCGCGAGCACTCGCCGACTTTGGTGACTCTCGGGCGCTGCTAGGACCCTCGCTGCTCTTCCGAATGGAGCAACGGTCAGTGTGCGCCGCTGAGGCCGACGACTTCCGACTGCCAGGAAGCGGGCCTCATGCTCCGAACACCCGAGGACTTCGCGTCGTTGTACGCGGACGTCGCCGAACAGCGGGTACGCGCCGAAGCGAACGTTGCGGCTGCCCTCGCCGCCCGCGCGGCGGCCGCAGACATCGCGCGGGTCGCGTGGGGCGCCCGCACCGTGAACCGATCTCAACCTGAAGGCTGACTGACAGCTGCCGCTCTCTTCGACGCTGAGCCCACCACGCGCAACTCACGTTCAGTCGTAGTGGCGGAGGCGCGGCCAGATCACGGACCACGGCACGCGCTGGTCGCGACAGACGTACATCGCCACACCGCGCTCCTGCGGATCGATCGGTCGCGCGTCGGTGCTCTGCAGCGTGCCGACCTGCACGACGCTCCCCCAGTACCGCGACAGCACGCTGCGGTCGACGCCGACGGCGAGCACGGGACCGTCGCCCGCCCGACCGTAGCCCCACCACCAGTACGAGTTGTGACCGCTGATCGCTTCCGGGAGCCGCGCCGACGAGTGCCAGAAGTCGACGGCGCCCGCCTCGCTGTAGTCCTCGGTGAGGATCGTGGCGTGCGCCTGCTCGGGGCGCGGCAGCGCGTGGAAGCGCGCCGCGATCTGGTCGACGACGTCGTGCCAGCCGAGCATGCCGCCGATGTCCTTGTTGACGTTGTCGATGCCGAGCGCGGTCACCGTCCGGACGGGAAGCAGCGGTGTGAACAGGGGCAACGTGACGAGCCCCGTGACCACGACCGCGCCCGTCATCACGCGCCACGCTCGCTCCGTCCACCGCCGCTCGATCACGACCGCGCCCGCCGCGACGAGCGGCAGATACCAGGAGCCGAGGTAGTACGCCTTGCCCGCCGCGGCGAACAGCACGACGAGCAGCACGACGTAGCCGACCGCGAGCCAACGCCACTGCGCGAACGCGCGGTCGGACCACGCGCGGCGTAGCGCGGCGAGCCACACGAGCGTGCCCGCGAGCGACACCATGCCGAGCTGGAGCGGCAGGAACTGCGGGAGATCGCTCCCCGCGTTGTTCCGTCGCAGGTTGCGGAGGAACTCGAGCGTCGCCCAGTGATGAGTCGCCTGCCACACGACGTTCGGCAGGAACATCACGAGCGCGATCGCGACGGCCGCCCCCGCCCACCGGTTCGCGAGGAGCCGGCGCTGCGGTGTCGCGAGCAGGCCGACGACGGCGCCCATGATCCAGAACGCCATCGTGTGCTTGTTCAGCAGCCCGGCACCGCACACGACGCCGACCGCGAGCCACCACCGGACGTCGCCGGTGCGCACGATCCGCACGACGAACAGCGACGCGAGCGCCCAGAACACGATGTCGAGGGTGACGGTGCTGAGGAAGTGGCTCGTCGTGCCGTAGAGCGGGCCGAACGCCGCGACGGTCGCCGCGAGGACCTGCGCGCGCCGCCGGCCACCGAGCTCGCGTGCGAGGAGCGCGCCGAGCACGACGACCGCTCCGCCGATCAGCGCCGGGAAGACGTGCAGCGCCGGGATCGAATGGCCGAACACGGTCTCGCCGAGCCGGTAGATCCACGGGACGAGCGGCGGGTGGTCGACGTACCCCCAGGCGAGATGGTGGCCGCCGGCGAGGTAGTAGAACTCGTCGCGGTGCGCCCCGTAGAGGGCCGACGTCGCGAACTGGAACACGATCTTCCCGACCGCGATCGGCAGCACGATCCGCCACGCGATGCGCGCCAGTCCACGCGTGTCGTCGCCCGCGACCGTGCGCTCCGGTGCGGCGACCGCGGTCACGACCCCTCGCTCAGCAACGACGCGGCGAGCATCGCGAGCACCGTGCGACGCGCGCGAGCGTCGTCGACATCGGCGGAGTCGGGATCACCGAGCCGGTGGCGCGCGAACCATGTCACGGTCTCGACGACCAGACGCGCGGCGATCGCGGGATCGTCGACGCGCCGGAACGCTCCCGACGCCGCGCGCCGCTCCACGTAGCGGGCGAGCATGCGCAGGATCTCGCGCCGCACGCCCTCGTAGAAGACGCGGCTGAGCTCCGGCCAGTCGCGCGCGGAGCGCTCCAGCATGTCCGCCGCGAGCCGCGTCCGCACCGTGACGTCCCACAGCTCGTCGAGCACCGCCACGAGCTCCGCGCGCGCGTCGCGTGTCGACCGGCGCTTCGCGGCCGAGCTCAGGACGGGGAGGCCTGCCGCGACGTCCATCCGCTTCGCGACGCGCGCGAGCAGCTCGTCGCGGTCGGGCGTCGGGAGCGGCAGGTCGGCGTCGGCGTCGATCTCCGCGAACGTCCGGTCGACGACGAGCGCGAAGAGCGCCTCCTTCGACGCGACGTACCCGTACAGCGTCCCGAGCGCGATGCCCGCCTCCCGTGCGACGTCGACCATCTGCGCGTCCCGGAACCCGTTGCGGGCGAACACGCGCAGCGCGGCGTCCGCGACGTCGGCCAACCGGCCCGGTGCACGCGTCCTCGGCACCCCCGGATACTAGAACAGCCGATTCGGTTATTTCAAGATCCGCCGACGGGGGTCCGGTCGGCGACCGGCACGCGTTTGTGCCCGGCGCGCGAGGGGAACGCGAACCGCACCGGACAGGAGGAGACGTGACGGAACCGACGGTTGAGACGTTCGCGGCCGAACCGGTCTGGCTCGACGACCAGGTGATCGTCCGCCTCTCGGGTGAGCTCGACATCGACACCGCGCCCACGCTGCGAGGCTGCCTCGAACGGGTCGCGCTGGTCGGTCAGCACAAGATCGTGATCGACCTGTCCGAGCTCGAGTTCTGCGACAGCACCGGCATCGGCGTGTTCATCGAGTGGCAACGACGCGCGCGCGAGGGCACGTTCGACCTCGTGCTGCGCTCGCCGCGCGCGCACCTCCGCCGCCTGCTCGAGTTCGCGCTGCTCGACGGTCTCGTCGAGGGGCGGGCGGCCGAGCCCGACGCCGACGGCGAGACCGAAGCCGGCTAGGCCGTTCCCGCGACCACCTCGCCGCGCGCGGCCGCGGCCTCCGGCTCGAACACGAGCGGCAGGCTCTCGGTCTGGCGGATGCCGGGCGAGTACTTGAGGTGCGCGTCGGGCGCGATCCGGTACTCCGGGATCCTGCGGTGGAACTCCTCGAGCGCGACGCGCAGCTCGAGCCGCGCGAGGTGCGACCCGAGACAACGGTGGGGACCGGCACCAAACGCGACATGACGGTTCGCCTGGCGCGTGAAGTCGACCGCGTCGGCACCGCCGAAGGCCTCCTCGTCGGAGTTCGCGGCACCGATCACGATCGCGGCGCGGTCACCCTTCTTCAGCTCGACACCGCCGAGCGTCGTGTCCTCCTTGAGGACGCGGGCGACCATCTGCACCGGCGTCTCCCACCGGATCAGCTCCTCGACCGCACCCGATGACAGCGTCGGGTCGTCGACGAGGCGGCGGCGCTGCTCGGGGTGCTCCGCGAGGTACGCGATGAAGCAGTCGAGCGTCGCGGTGACCGTGTCGAGGCCGGCGAGCATCAGGAGGTGGCACATGCCGAGGAGCTCCTCCTGCGTGAGCGGCCGGCCCTCCATCTCCGCGTGCACGAGCCGGCTCAGCAGCCCGTCGTCCGGGTGCTCGCGCCGTTGCGCGATCGCGCGCTCGAAGTACTCGTTGACCTCCCGGCCCGTCTGCTCACGAATCGCGACCGCCGCGTCCCAGTCGTTCGGGTCGACGTCCGGTCGCACGGTGTTGTCACGCCACTGCAGCAGCAACGGCAGGTCGCTGATGGGCAGACCGAGCAGCAGCAGGAACACCGTCGACGGCAGCGGGGTCGCGAACTCCTCGTGGAAGTCACACTCGCCTCGCGACG
This sequence comes from Acidimicrobiia bacterium, assembly GCA_035651955.1. Taxonomy (NCBI): domain Bacteria; kingdom Bacillati; phylum Actinomycetota; class Acidimicrobiia; species Acidimicrobiia bacterium. The sequence continues at coordinate 97,588 of DASRES010000008.1, read as the reverse complement.
CGAACCCGTCGATCAGGCGGTTGACGTACTCGCGCACGCCGGGCTCGAGCTCGGCCATGCGCTTCGGCCCGAACTGCGGGTCCAGCAGGCGGCGGTAGCGGGAGTGGTCCGGCGGGTCGACCTGCAGCGGGATGAGCGCGTGCTCCTGCCCGATCGACACCGCGTCGGGCGCCGACGAGAACTGCTCGGGATGGCGCAACGCGTGCCACACGTCCTCGTAGCGCGAGATCGTCACCTCGGGAACACCGTCGAAGCCGGTTCCGCGCGCGACGGGACACTCGTCGCGCATCTTGCGGTACGCGTCGTGCGGCTCGTTCGCGTTCTCGGGCGTGAACAGGAACATGGTGGGGTCGTCGTACAGGTCCGACATCACGACTCCTTGTCGTCGCTCGAGCCGTCACTCGAAGGTCGTGGGCCCGCGCCGGGTGCGGCGCGAAGCCCGTTCCACCAGAACTGCCAGAGGTAGGCGGCGGTCTCGGTCGCGTCGGCCCGCCCGATCGTCACGTCGTGGATCGCGGTGAGCAGCAACCCGAAGACCGTCGCGGCGTCGCGCGCGGGATCCGCGCTGCGCGCGACACCCGACGCGACCGCGGCCGCGATCTCGTCGGCGAGCAGGTCGACCATCGGTGCGAGCGCGCCGCGCAGCTCGTCCGGACGATGCTCCGCCAGACGGCGGTGCTCGCGCACGAGCACACCCGCATACCCGGCCGCGCCGGGCAGCGCGACCATCGCGAACACGCCGTCGACGTACGCGCGCAGCCTCGCAGTGGGATCGGTGTGCTCGTCGACGACCTGCGCGAGGAGCTGCGCACCGATGCGGGTGTCGTCCTCGAGGAGGGCGAGCAGCAGGTCGTCCTTGCCGCGGAAGCAGCGGTAGAAGGTCTTCAGCGAGAGGCCCGAGCGCGCCGCGACCTGCGGCACCGTGAACGCGGCGTTGCCCGACTCGTCCGCGAGGTCACGAGCCGCCTGCACGAAGCGCTCCATGCGGGCGACCGAGCGCGCCCGCGCGGTCTCCAGCGAGCGTTCGAGCGCGCGCTCCTGCCACGCGGGGGCGGTCGTCGGCACGTTCGGCGTGGTCCCGGTCATGTCGGCCTCGGCCGTGTCGTCGGGTGCGGCGGTCGGGCGTCCGGCGCGGTCCGCTGACCCTGTTGTTGTACCCGGTGGAGAACGTCATTATCCCACGCAGTCAACGGCAGGGCCAACGCGCCCGCGCGCGCGGTCCCCGGCCGGGGCCTCGTGGCAGGTCAGGCCGGGTTCAGCCGCCCGCCGCGGCGCCCGACCCGCCGCCGAACCGGCCGCCACCGCCGAAGCCGCCGAAGCCGCCGAAGCCGCCGGTGCCGGCCGCGCCGCCGATCGTCACGCGCGTCGCCTGGTAGGTCCCGTCACTCCCCTGGGGGCCCTGGACGACGACCGTGTCGCCGATCTTCACGTCGGCGAGCGAGCCGGCGTCGGTCTTCGAGAACTGCGACCCCGGGTTCGTCGCCACCTTCACCGTGTTGCCCTGGAAGTCGGTCACGTAGATGTTCGAGCCGTCGATGAGCTTCACCTGGCCGACGACCCCACGCCCGTTCGCCGCGCCGGCTCCACCGGCGCCGGCCGCACCCGTGCCACCCGCGCCCCCCGTCCCAGTACGCGCGCCGCCGCGCAGCGCGGCGAGCGCGTTCAACGCCGACGAGGTAGAGCTCGATGACGACTTCTGGTGCTTCTGCACGAGCACGCCTGCGTAGAACGCGACGCCCGCGACGACCGCGAACGCGAGCACCGTCGTCACGATGCTGATGCGCCGGCGGCGCGGCGCGATCGCGATCGGCGTGTCGTCGTCGGGACCGCCGTCCGACCCGCCGCCGTTCACGTCCCGCGCGTCGGCGTCGTCCGGCTCGTGCAGCTCGGTCCACACCGGCTGCGTGATCTCGAGCTCGTGCTCCGGTTCGCTGCTCATGCTGGTGCTCCTGGTGTCACACCGTCTGGTCGCGCTCGACGCTCATTCGTGTCGCAGCGCTTCGATCGGGCGCAGGCGCGCCGCGCGACTGGCGGGATAGATGCCGAAGAAGAGGCCGACGGCGAGCGCCACACCGAACGCCAGCGCGACCGAGTAGGCCTGGACGAGTGGTTGCACCCCGACGATCTTGAAATTGCTACCGACGATGCCGGCAACGACACCGAGGACGCCGCCGAGCACGCTCAGCAGCATCGCCTCGACGAGGAACTGCAGCATGATGTCGCTGCGCCGCGCGCCGACCGCCTTGCGGATGCCGATCTCGCGCGTCCGCTCGGTGACGCTCACGAGCATGATGTTCATCACGCCGATCCCGCCGACGAGCAGCGAGATCGCCGCGACCGCGCCGAGCAGCACGGTCAGCACGTGGTTCGTCTGGTTCGACGTCGACAGCAGCGATGCCTGGTTCAGCACGGTGAAGCCGAGCTGCGTCGGGTCGGTCACGCGGTGCGTCGACATCAGCGTCGACGTGATCTCGCTCTGCGCCGCGTCCATCGCCTTCGACGACGTCGCCTCGACCGCGATCTGGTTCACGTTGCCCGTGTTGCCGGTCAGGCCGTCCTGCACCGCGGTGATCGGCGCCATCGCGACGTCGTCCTCGTCCTGCAGGCCGTTCGTCCCCTTCGACTGCAGCACGCCGATCACCTGGAACGTCGTTCCGCCGAACTGCGCGTTCAGCCCGACGGGATCGGCGCCCTGACCGAACAGGTTCGTCACGACCGTCTGGCCCAGGACGACCACGCGCGCGTGCCTGGTGACGTCGGTGTTGTCGAAGAACCGGCCGGCCTGGATCTTGTAGTTCCGGATCGACTCGTAGACCGGGGTCGTGCCGACGAACTGGCCCGGCTGGTACGTCGCGCCCTGGTACGTCGCGGTCACCTGTGCGTTGACGACCGGCGCGACCGACTTCACGTCGGGCGTGTTCTGCTTGCTCTGGAGCGCCTTGACGTCCTTCAGCGTGAGCTGGTTCGCGCGCGGCTGCGTGCCGGTGAAGGCCCGGCCCCCGCGGCCCGCGCCGAACCCGCCCCGGAACACCGTCAGCGTGTTCGTGCCGAGGCTCTGGATCTGCTCCTGCACGTTGTGCGACGAGCCGGTGCCGACCGCGACGAGGAGGATCACCGCGCCGACGCCGATGAGGATGCCGAGCATCGTCAGCGCGGAGCGCAGGCGGTTGGCGACGACGCCCGCGATCGCGAAGCGGAGGTTCTCGGTGATCTTCACGACGTCAAGGCGACACGCCGCGCGGCCCGTCGCTCGTCCGCGACGATCCGTCCGTCGCTGAACCGCACAATCCGCTTCGCGTGGTCGCCGACACTCGCCTCGTGCGTGATGACGACGACGGTCCGGCCCGCGTCGTTGAGGCCGTCGAAAATGTCGAGCACCTCAGAGGCCTGCGACGTCGCGAGGTTCCCGGTCGGCTCGTCGGCGAGCAGCAGCGGCGGGTTGCCGACGATCGCGCGCGCGATCGCGACGCGCTGTTGCTGGCCGCCGGAGAGCTCGTTCGGGCGATGACGCACGCGCGTGCCCAGCCCGACGGACTGCAGCGCGCTCATCGCCAGCGCGCGACGTTGCCGGCGCGGCACGCCGGCGTAGACCAACGGCAGCTCGACGTTCTCGAGCGCGTCGAGGCGCGGCAGCAGGTTGAAGCTCTGGAACACGAGCCCGATCATCCGGTTCCGCACCGTCGCGAGATCGACCTCGTCGAGCTCGGTGACGTCGTAGCCGTCGAGCAGGAAGCGCCCGCGCGTCGCCGCGTCCATGCACGCGGCGATGTTCATCAACGTCGTCTTGCCCGAACCCGACGGACCCATGATCGCGACGTACTCGCCGCGGTCGACGCGCAGCGACACGTCGCGGAGCGCGTCGACGCGCGCCTCGCCGACCCCGTACGTCTTCCAGACGTGCTGCATCGAGATGACCGGGCGCGGCATCCGCCGCGCGACGTCAGCCACCGCGACCGCCGAACCCACCGCCACCGAAGCCGCGCCCGACGCCGCCGAGCCCGCCGCCGCCCAGCCCGCCACCACCGAGCCGGTTCGTCAACCCGCTCGTCCCCGACCCCGTCGTCGCCGACGCGCCGGGTGCCGACACCGACGTGACGACACGGTCACCCACCTTGAGGCCCGTGAGGACGACGGTGTCGGTGTCGCCGACCATCCCCGTCGTGACCGGCGTCGTCACCTGCTTCTTGCCGATCAGCACGCTGACGGTCGCGTTGGCGCCGCTGCCGCGCACGGCCGCGCTCGGCACGTGCAACACGTTGTCGGCCTCACCGGTGATCACCGTGACCGACGCGGTCATGCCCGGCTTGACGTTGGCGGCCGTCTGCGTGAGTTGCACGTTCACCTGATACGTGACGACGTTGCTCACCACGGTCGACGTCGTCGCGACGCTCGTCACCACACCCGGCACCGTCGTGCCCGGCAGCGCGTCGAACGTGACCGTCGCCGGCTGACCGGGCTGGACCTTCGTCGCGTCCGACTCCGAGAAGCCCACGCTCACGTCGAGCGACGACACGTCGACGAGCGTGATGAACGAGCTCGACGACGACGAGCTGCCGGAGGACGCGCTCGACGACGTGCCGGTGCCGGAGGAGCCGGTCGTGACCGCAGCGGTCGCGCCGGTCGCGCCCGTCGTGCCGCCGCCCGTCCCGCCGGTGCCGCCCGTCCCGCCGCCCGCGCCCCCGCTACCGCCCGACGCACCCGAAGCACCGGATGCGCCCGAGGAGCCCGACGCGCTCGACGACGACACCGCGCTGTTGCCGCCTCCGCCGACCGTCTGGCCGACGCTGCCGTTCACCGCCGTGACGACCCCGTTCGACGGCGCGACGAGCACCGTATCGTCGAGCGCCTTTTGCGCGTTCGCCTGACTCGCCTGTGCCGAGATGATCGCCGCCTGGTCCGCGGCGACGTCGGCCTGCTGCGGCGGCTCGGCCTTCACCGCGTTGGACGCGAGCGTCGTCTGCTGCTGGTTCTGCGCCTGCGTGAGCGCGTTCTGGGCCTGGTCGACGGCCTGCTGGTCCTGCGCGAGCTGGTTCGCGGGCGCGTGCGCGGCCTGGTCGGCCGCGAGCTTCTGCTGCGCGTTGGCGAGGTTCTGGCTCGCGGTGTCGACCGCGCTCTGCGCCTGCTGCGCGGCGAGGTTCAGCTGGTTCTGCTCGGCGGGCGTGAGCACCTGCTCGAGCTCCTGCAGACGCGCCTGCGCGGCGTTCGTGTTCTGTTGCGCCGCGGCGAGCTGCTGCTGCGCCTGGGTCGCGTCGAGCTTCGCGAGCACCTGACCCTTGGTCACCTGCTGGCCCGGCGAGACGTCGATCTCCGAGACCGTCCCGCTCGTCGCGAACCCGACCGAGTACGTGCCGGCGGGGACGACGTTCCCGGTCGCCTGCACGCTCGACTGCACGACGCCGCGCTGCACCGTTGCGGTCCGGATGATCGGTGCGCTCGAGCCCGACGCACCCACCGACGTGGCGGCGAGCACCACGACCGCGACGAGCGCGGCCGCGAGCACGACGTCGTACCACTGGACGCGACGGCGTTGCGGACGGTCGAAGAGCCCTGCGGACTCGTCCGCACGCGCGTCGACGGCCTCACGCCGAGCCAGCGCGCTCACGCTTGAGAGCCACCTGTCGTGCTGCTGGTGCCGCCGTTGTCACGGCCGCCGTTGCCGAAGAAGCGGCCACCGTTCGGCAGGAGCGGCGCGCACACCTTGTTCGCGGCCTGGAACGTCGGGTCGTTGCGGTTGATCCCGCGCAGCCCGCCGAACCCGTTGCCGTTGCCCTGGTCCGGGATCGTGACGCCGTGGTCCTTCATGCAGCTGCGGTACGCGTTCAGCGCGGCCTGCATCTGCTGACGCTGCTGCTGCGTCTGGGGCGGCAGCTTGCTCTGGCACGCCTGCTGCGCGGCCTGGAGCTGCTGGCGCTGCTGCGGTGTCAACGGCGCGCGCGACGACGGCGGGGTCGATCCGTCGTTCGGGGCGCCTTCCCCGCCGCCGTTGCCACCACCGAACCCGCGGCCGCCGAACGTCACGCCGTGCTGACGCAGGCACTGCCGGTACGCGGCGAGCGCGGGATTGTTGCGGCCGCGGCCCGTCGACGACGCGGTGGTCGTCGACGTCGACGAGCTCGTCTTCGACGATCCACCGCCGCCGCACGCGGCGAGCGCGATCGCGCCCACGACCGCGGTCACGATCACGGCGGCACGGCGCCCGTGTCGCGTCGTCGGTGCCTCGTTCACCGTCGTCCGTCTCATTGGCTCCCTCTCGCCGGAGCCTCCCGGCCTCCGGACGTGCCGTTTCCGGCGGCACATTGGACACCCTCGACCTGATGGCGACCTGAAGTACGCATGAGGATTTCCTGATATCCGCCAGATCGCGCCCGTCAGCCGGTCGACGCGCTTCCGACGGGGTCGATCACGGCGAGCTCCTCGTGTCGGGGGTTCGCCGGACACATCGGACGTCCGCATCGCCGACCCGACCCCCGACGCGTCCTTCTCAGCCAACTCTTCGGCGCTCCGGCCGCCATTCGTGGCGATGCACCGCACGACCGGGGTGCCCTCATGGTCGTCTCATCGTCGTCGCCGCTTCTCGCACGAACGTCCGTTCGCTACCGTGGAACGACCGTGGCCGTCCACCAGCCGTCCTTGCTCCATCTGGGCGAACCGCGCGTCGACCGCGGCGCCCTCATCGAGCGCGTCCCGCTGGACGAGCACTCGTGGGTCGACGTCGGGCGGGGGTTCGTCCTCGGTGCCGACACGCTCCTCGACCGGCTGCTCGCGCGCGTCGAGTGGCGGCAGGGCCGGCGCTGGATGTACGAGCGGATGGTCGACGACCCGCGCCTGTCGCGCCATTACACGCGCGACGAGCCGCCGCCCGACACCGCGATCGCGGACATCGGCCGCGCGCTCGAGGAGCGCTACGGCGTGCCGTTCGGCGGCGTCGGCGTGAACTACTACCGGGATGGTCGCGACAGCGTCGCGTTCCACCGCGACCGCGAGCTGCGCCGTCTCGACGACGGTCTCGTCGCGATCGTCACGCTCGGCGCGCGCCGCCCGTTCCTCGTCCGCCGTCACGAGCCGCCGCGCGGCCGGTCACGCGACTTCTCACCTTCGCGCGGTGATCTCGTCGTGATGGGCGGCCGCTGCCAGATGGACTGGGAGCACGGCGTGCCGAAGGTCGCGAGCGCGGGCCCCCGCATCTCGCTCTCGTGGCGCTGGTCCCGCGACCCCTCGTCAGCCTGACGCGTGTTCGAGGCACGCGGCCGGCTGGCATGCGTGCGCCGCATCCGGGTGCGTGACGCTCGTGACGCTCGCGCCCCGGCGGATCGTCCCGAACGCGATGACGCCACCGGCCGCGGCGACGAGCGCCGCGATGCGCAACGCGGTCGGGTACCCGCTCGCGAACGCGCCCTTCGCGGTGCCCGTCATGCCCGCGACGGCGGGCACGACCGCGATCGCGAGCAACGACGCGAGGCGCGCGACCGCGTTGTTGATGGCTGACGCGATGCCCGCGTGCCGCTCCTCAGCCGCGGCGAGCACCGCCGCAGTGAGCGGGGCGACCGTGATCGTGAGGCCGATGCCCAACACGACGACACCCGGGAGCACGGCCGTGAGATACGAGTCGCCCGCGCTGATCTCACCGAGCAGCGCGAGCCCGACCGCGACGACGAGCGGCCCGACGGTCATCGGGATGCGCGGACCGATGCGTTGCGCGAGTGCGCCAGCCCGCGCGGAGAACAGGAACATCAGGATCGTCAGCGGCAGCAGTGACGCGCCCGCGTACAGGGCGCTGTAGCCGAGATCGACCTGCAGGTGCACGACGACGAGGAAGGTCGCGACACCCAACGCGGCGTAGACGGCGAGCGTCGTCGCGTTCGCGCCGCTGAACTGCGACGACCGGAACATCGCGAGCGGGACCATCGGCTCGCGTGCGCGCAGCTCGACGAGCAGGAACGCCGCGAGCAGGACGACACCGCCGATGCCGGCACCGACCGACAAGGGCGGCCACTGCTTCGCGGGCCCCTCGATGAGCGCGTACACGACGCCGGCGAGACCGAGCGTGAGCGTCGCGGCTCCCGCCACGTCGACGTGGCCGCTCGCCTCGGTGTCGCGTGACTCGGGGACGTGTCGTTGCACGATCCACACCGTCACGAGGATGACGGGCAGGTTCACGAGGAACACGAGCCGCCACGACACCGCGTCGACGAGCCATCCGCCGAGGAACGGGCCCACCGCCGTCCACACCCCGGCGAGCCCGCTCCACGCGCCGATCGCGCGCGGGCGGTCGTCGGGATGGAACGACGAGGAGATGATCGCCAGGCTTCCCGGGACGAGGAGCGCGGCCGCGATGCCCTGCAGGACGCGCGACACGATCAGGACCTCGACGTCCGGCGCGACCGCGCACGACGCGGAGGTGACGAGGAACCCGAGCAGTCCCCACACGTACACGTGACGGCGGCCGCGCAGGTCGCCGAGCGAGCCGCCGAGGACGATGAGGGAGCCGAGCGTCAGCAGGTAGCCGTCGAGCACCCACTGCAACCCGGCGAGGTTCGTGTGCAGACCGTGCCCGATCGCGGGCAGCGCGACGTTGACGACGGTGCTGTCGAGGAACGCGACGCCCGAGCCGAGGACGGTCGCGGCGACGACCCACCGCCCGCGGGGCGTCGCGAGCCGCAGCGGCAGGTCCGTCGCGGCCGGCGTCACCGGCGTCCCGGACGTCGTTCACGCCGCATGAAGAAGGCGAGCACCCCGATCGTCAACGCGATGACCTGCCCGCCCACGACGATGCGGTTCACGTCGATCGCCGGCTGCCACGACACGTTCCCGTCGCGGATCACGACCACGCCTGCGGGACGAGCGCTCAACTTGAGGCCCGCCCGCCGCGCGCCGCCGCCGCGACCCTCGGCCCGCTTGCCGCCCGCGCGCCCCCGCAGGCGCGCGGCGGGGATGACCGTGACCCCGTCGCGCTCGATCGGGTCGCCGAAGACCCGTCGCGCCGTCAGCACCTTCCTGGTCGCGCCCGTCACACCGCCCGCTGCCATCGCGTTCCTCCGTCTCTCCGTGTCGGCGCCGTCGCGACACGAACTCCCCCAGCCTCCCCCTGATTCCGCGCCCGCGCCCGTGCCGGTGCCCGCGCACCGGTCCGCGTTCGCCGGTTTGCGGAGCGCGCGCGAGGGGTACGCGGCCGCCTCGGCTCGGCGGAGTCCCACGAGAAGGAGGGGGTCTTGTCCAGAACCTTGTCCCGGGCGCTCGCCGCGATCGCACTCGTCGGCGGGACCCTCGTCGCGACGGCCGCGGTCACCAGCGCGCCCGCCGTCGGCGCGTCAGCATGGGCACCGGCCGCGACCGCGGCGATCCATCCGGGCGTGCAGACGTTCACCAACGGTGCGCAGTGCACCGCGAACTTCGTGTTCTCCGACTCGTCGAACGTCTACATCGGCCAGGCCGCGCACTGCGCGGGGACGGGCGGGAACACCGCGACGAACGGGTGCACGTCGGCGTCGCTGCCGCTCGGCACACCGGTCACCGTGACGGGTGCGTCGAAGCCGGGGACGCTCGTCTACAGCTCGTGGCTGACGATGCAGGCTCAGGGCGAGACGGACGCGAACACCTGCCAGTACAACGATCTCGCGCTCGTGCAACTCGACCCGTCCGACGTCGCGAACGTCAACCCGACCATCCCGCACTGGGGTGGACCCGACGGGATCGCGACGAGCGGGACGACGGTCGGCGAGCTCGTCTACTCGTACGGCAACTCCGAGCTGCGCGGCGGCGTCACGCGGCTGAGCCCGAAGACCGGCGTGAGCCTCGGCGACTCGGGCAACGGCTGGAGCCACGACGTGCTCACCGTGACCCCCGGCATCCCCGGCGACTCGGGCAGCGCGTTCCTCGACGCCCACGGCAACGCGCTCGGCATCCTGAGCACGTTGCAGCTCGCTCCGCTCGCGGGATCGAACGGGGTCGGCGACCTGAACCTCGAGCTGCAGTACCTGCACACGCACACGTCGTTCACCGCGGTGCAGCTCGCGCTCGGTACGCAGCCGTTCAACGGGAACCAGCTCCCCCTGGGCTAGCGGCCGAACGTGACGCGCACGTCATATCCCCGCTCTCGGCGCACACAGCGCCAGGCAACCCCGTGGTCGCACTCGCTCCTCGCGCGGGATAGCCGGCTCGTGACGCTCGCCGCTCCCGGGGCCCCGGCTCGCTGCTCGGCGGGATACCCGCCTCGCGGCCGCTCGCCTTTAGGCTCCCGCGCCGCAGATCACGCGGCGCGGGAGCCTTGACCATGCAGCAGTTCCGGGGCGTCATCGGGCGGTACCACTGGGAGTCGCAACCGTGGTGGCCCGAACCGGTGCGCGCGCCGCGCGGCGCACCCAACGTCGTGCTCGTCGTGCTCGACGACGTCGGCTTCGCGCAGCTCGGCTGCTTCGGGTCGGACATCGAGACGCCCTCGTTCGACGCGCTCGCGCGCGACGGGCTGCGCTACGCGAACTTCCACACGACCGCGCTGTGCTCACCGACTCGCTCGTGCCTCCTGACGGGTCGCAACCACCACTCGAACGGCATGGGCCGTGTCATCGAGCTCGCCAGCGGGTTCCCGGGCTACAACACGCAGATCCCGCGCGAGAACGGCTTCCTGTCGGAGATCCTGCGGGAGCACGGTTACGCGACGTGGGCCGTCGGCAAGTGGCACCTCACCCCCGAGGACGAGTGCAACCTCGCCGCGCCCCGTGACCGGTGGCCGCTCGGTCGCGGGTTCGAGCGCTTCTACGGCTTCTTCAGCGGCGAGACGCACCAGTTCGCGCCCGCGCTGATCCGCGACAACCACCAGGCCCGTCAACCGCGCCGCTGGCAGGACGGCTACCACCTGACCGAGGACCTCGTCGACGAGGCGATCGGTCTCGTCGCCGACCTGCGCGCGGTGGACACCGAGAAGCCCTTCTTCCTCTACTTCGCGACGGGCGCGTGCCACTCGCCCCATCAGTCGCCGGCCGAGTGGGTCGAGCACTACCGCGGTCGCTTCGACGAGGGTTGGGACGCGTGGCGCGAGCACACGCTGGCGCGGCAGGTCGAGCTGGGAGTGCTCCCGGCCGGGACCGAGCTGTCACCGCGACCGGAGTGGGTGCCCGCCTGGGACGCGCTGTCGCGCGACGAGCAACGGCTGTACGCGCGCTACATGGAGGCGTTCGCCGGCTACCTGTCGCACACGGACGCGCAGGTCGGCCGGCTCGTCGACTTCCTCCGCGAGACGGGCGACCTCGACGACACGTTGCTCGTCGTCCTGTCCGACAACGGCGCGAGCAGCGAGGGCGGGCCCGTCGGGTCGCTGAACGACGTGCGGATCTGGAACGGCGTCGCGCACACCGTGGACGAGGCGCTCGCGCGCATCGACGAGATCGGCGGCCCTCGCTGCCACAACAACTATCCGTGGGGCTGGACCGTCGCGGGCAACACACCGTTCCGCCGGTGGAAGCGCGAGGTGCACGAGGGCGGTGTCGCCGATCCGTTGCTCGTGCACTGGCCGAACGGGATCGGCGGGCGCGGTGAGACGCGCCGGCAGTACGTGCACGCGATCGACTTCGTGCCGACCGTGCTCGACGTGGCCGGCATCGACGCGCCCGACACGATCCGCGGCGTCACCCAACGCCCGATCGAAGGGGTCAGCTTCGCGGCGACGTTGCGCGACGGCGACGCGCCCGACCGTCACGAGACGCAGTACTACGAGATGTTCGGTTGCCGCGCGCTCTACCACGGCGGCTGGAAGGCCGTGACGTTCGTGCCGATCCAGTTCGGCGACCCCGCGATCGACCAGGCGCCGTGGGAGCTGTACCGCGTCACCGACGACCCGTCCGAGTGCCACGACCTCGCGGCCGAGCACCCGGACGTCGTGCAGGAGCTCGTCGAGCGGTGGTGGGTCGAGGCCGCGAAGTACCAGGTGCTGCCGCTCGACAACCGTCCGATCTCGGCGTTCGTGCTCGACCGCCCCCACGCCGTTCCGGCCCGGCCGTCGTACCTCTACCGGTCCGGCTCGTCGATGGTGCCCGAGGCCGCGGCCGTGAACGTGAAGAACCGCACGCACGTCCTCACCGCGGACGTCGACGTACCCGCCGACGGTCGCATCGAGGGCGTGCTGCTCGCACAGGGATCGTTCCTCGGCGGGTGGACGTGGTACGTGCTCGACGGGCGGTTGCGGTACGCGCACAACCTCGCCGCGCGCGAGCTCCATCGTGTCGAGGCCGCGGACCCGTTGCCGCCCGGCCGACACCGGTTGCAGTTCCGGTTCGAGAAGACGGGCGAGGCGCGCGGCGTCGGGTCGTTGCTCGTCGACGGGGCGGTCGTCGCGACCGGTGACATCCCGCACTTCACGCCGAACCGGTTCTCGCTCACCGGCGCCGGCCTCACGTGCGGCTACAGCGGCGAGCTGCCCGTCGTCGACGACTACGAGGCGCCCTTCACGTTCACCGGCGTGATCCACGGCGGCGTCCGCGTCGACGTCGACGGTCCCGCGTTCGTCGACCCGCAGGCCGAAGCCGAGATCGCGATCACGACGCAGTGACCCGTTCTGTGAAGCCTCATGCACCTGGTGTGTGGTTGACGCTTCACGGAATGACAGGGTGACGCCGCATGCTGTTCGCCGACCTCGTCGCCGCGTCGAGTGCGGTCGCGGCCACGCGGTCGCGCACCGCGAAGACCGACACGATCGCGGCGATGCTGCGCGGGCTGCACCCGGACGAGGTCGTGCCCGCGGTCGGGTTCCTCGTGGGGGACCCCCGGCAGGGTCGCGTCGGCGTCGGGTGGCGGACGATCACGTCGATCGACGTGCCGCCCGCGACGGACCCGGCGCTCACGGTGCTCGACGTCGACACGGCGATCGACCGCATCCTGGGCGCCACCGGGCCCGGCTCGGTCGCCGCGCGGCGCGGGATCATCACCGGCGTGCTCGCGCGCGCGACGCACGCAGAGACCGACTTCCTGCGCCGCCTGTTCGTCGGCGAGCTCCGCCAAGGCGCGCTCGAGGGGATCATGGCGGACGCGATCGCGAAGGCCACACACGCTCCTGCGGCGCGCGTGCGGCGTGCCGCGATGCTGACGGGGGACCTGCGCGTCACCGCGCGGCTCGCGCTCGAAGGGGGCGCGGCCGCGCTCGACGACGTCCACCTCGAGGTGCTGCGACCCGTCCTCCCGATGCTCGCCGGTTCCGCCGAGACGGTCGAGGACGCGCTGGACCAGACGGGTCCCGCGTCGGTCGAGTGGAAGCTCGACGGCGCGCGCATCCAGGTGCACCGCCACGGCGACGACGTGCGCGTCTTCACTCGCAACCTCAACGACATCACACCGCGCCTGCCCGGGGTGGCCGACGTCGTGCGCGCGATGCCCGTCGACGACGTCGTGCTCGACGGTGAGGCGATCGGCGTGTCGCAAGAGGGCGACGGTGACGACGCGCGGCCGGACCGCTTCCAGGACACGATGCGCCGCTTCAGCGCCGACACGATGTCGACGGCTCGCTCGGCTCCGCCCTCCCGGCCGTCCGGCCAGGGCTCCACCTCGCAGCGCACCATCGACCCCGACGGCCGCGCGCTGCGGGCGTGGTTCTTCGACGTGCTGCGCGTCGACGGCACCGACCTCCTCGACACCGAGCTGCGCGAGCGCGCCGCGGTGCTGGAGCGGATCGCGGGCGCACACCGCATCCCGGCCGTCACCACCGACGACCCGGTTGTCGCGTCGCGCATGCTCGACGACGCGCTCGCGGCCGGCCACGAGGGTGTGATGGTGAAGTCACTCGTGTCGCCGTACGACGCCGGGCGCCGCGGCGGGTCGTGGCGCAAGGTCAAGCCGGTCCGGACGCTCGAGCTCGTCGTGCTCGCGGCGGAGTGGGGGCATGGACGCCGGCGCGGCTGGCTGTCGAACCTCCACCTCGGGGCGCGCGACCCCGACGGCGGCTTCGTGATGGTGGGCAAGACGTTCAAGGGTCTGACCGACGAGCTGCTCCAGTGGCAGACCGAGCGGCTCCAAGAGCTCGCGGTCGCGGAGGAAGGGATCACCGTGCACGTGCGACCCGAGCTCGTCGTCGAGATCGCGCTCGACGGTGTGCAGGTCTCGCCGCGCTACTCCGGCGGTGTCGCGCTCCGCTTCGCGCGCGTGAAGCGGTACCGGCCGGACCGCTCCCCCGCCGACGCCGACACCATCGACACCGTGCGGTCGATGCTCTGAGAGCACCCCGTACACTGGGAGGCCCCCCTCCGAAAGGCTTCTTCCCGCATGCCCGCGCGCGCCGACCTGCGCAACGTGGCGATCGTCGCCCACGTCGACCACGGCAAGACCACCCTCGTCGACGCCATGCTCTGGCAGACGGGCGCGTTCCGCGCCAACCAGGACGTTGCCGAGCGCGTCCTCGACTCGAACGACCTCGAGCGCGAGAAGGGCATCACGATCCTCGCCAAGAACACCGCGGTGCGCTACGCGGGCGTGAAGATCAACATCGTCGACACGCCCGGCCACGCGGACTTCGGCGGCGAGGTCGAACGCGGGCTCACGATGGTCGACGGCGTCCTGCTGCTCGTCGACGCGAGCGAAGGACCGCTCCCCCAGACGCGCTTCGTGCTGCGCAAGGCGCTCGAGGCACGCCTGCCCGTCATCCTCGTCGTCAACAAGGTCGACCGGCCCGACGCCCGCGTCGCGGAGGTCGTCGACGAGACGTACGAGCTGTTCCTCGACCTCGACGCACGTGAGGACCAGATCGACTTCCCGATCGTCTACACGAATGCGCGCGCGGGTTGGGCGTCGGTCGACCCGGACACCGCGGGCACCGATCTGAAGCCGCTGTTCGAGCTCCTGGTCGACCACATCCCGGCGCCGACGTACGACGAGTCGCACCCGCTCCAGGCGCTCGTCACGAACCTGGACGCGTCGCCGTACGTCGGGCGGCTCGCGATCTGCCGGATCAGGCACGGCACGATCAACAAGGGGCAGACCGTCGCGTGGTGCCGGGCCGACGGCTCCGTCGAGCGTGTGCGCGTCACCGAGCTGTACGTGAGCGAGGCCCTGGAGCGCGTCGACGCGGCCGCGGCGGGTCCCGGCGAGGTCGTCGCGATCGCCGGGCTCCCGGGCGTGACGATCGGCGAGACGCTCGCCGACCCCGACGACGCACGCCCGCTCCCCGTCATCACGATCGACGAGCCGAGCCTCGCGATGACCATCGGGATCAACACCTCGCCGCTCGCCGGTGCCGAGGGCACGAAGCTGACGGCGCGACTCGTGAAGAGCCGCCTCGACGCAGAGCTCGTCGGCAACGTCTCGCTGCGCGTGCTGCCGACGGAACGGCCGGACGCGTGGGAGGTCCAGGGTCGCGGCGAGCTCCAGCTCGCGGTGCTCGTGGAGACGATGCGCCGGGAGGGCTTCGAGCTCACAGTGGGCAAGCCGCAGGTCGTCACGCGCGACATCGACGGGAAGCTGCACGAGCCGGTCGAGCGCGTCGCGATCGACGTGCCCGAGGACTACCTCGGTGTCGTCACGCAGCTGCTCGCGCTGCGCAAGGGGCGCATGGAGCAGATGGTGAACCACGGCACCGGCTGGGTCCGGATGGAGTACGTCGTGCCGGCGCGCGGCCTCATCGGGTTCCGCACCGAGTTCCTCACCGAGACGCGCGGGACCGGGATCCTGCACCACGTGTTCGAGGGCTACGAGCCGTGGACGGGCGAGCTGCGCACGAGGCGGGCCGGGTCGCTCGTCGCGGACCGCCGGGGCGTGACCACGACCTACGCGTTGCTCAACCTCCAGGAGCGGGGCGAGCTGCTCGTGGGCCCGGGCGTGGAGGTGTACGAGGGGATGGTCGTGGGCGAGAACGCGCGCGCCGAGGACATGGACGTCAACCCGACGAAGGAGCGCAAGCTCACGAACATGCGGTCGTCGACCGCGGAGGAGCTCGTGCGGCTCACGCCGCCGCGCACGATGTCGCTGGAGCAGGCGCTGGAGTTCATCGCCGACGACGAGTGCGTCGAGATCACGCCTGCGAGCGTCCGGCTGCGCAAGGTCGTGCTCGACGCGTCGCAGCGCGGCCGGCTCCGTCACTCGCGCAAGCAGCCGCGCGACTGACGCAGGCGCTCACGACGCGAGCCAGGCGTCGATGCGCGTGATCGCGTCCTTCACGACGTCGGCCGGGGCGGCGCTCGCCTCGAACGACGTGCGCGCGACCGCGGCGAGCCGCTCGTCGTCGAAGCCGAGCACGTCACGGCACAGCTCGTACTCGCGCAGGACGTCCGTGTCGAAGAGCAGCGGGTCGTCCGCGCCGACGCTGCACCGCACTCCGGCATCGAGCAGGACGCCGAGGGGGTGCGCGGCGAGCGACGGCACGATCGAGAGCATCACGTTCGACGTCGGGCACACGTCGCAGCACACGCCGCTGTCCGCGAGCCGCTGCACGAGCGCGCCGTCCTCCAGAGCGCGCACACCGTGCCCGATGCGATCGGCGCGGAGCGCGTCGAGCGCGCCGACGACGCTCGCCGGCCCGGCGAGCTCACCGGCGTGCGGCACCGAGAGCAACCCGGCGTCGCGCGCGATCGCGAACGCGTCCGCGAACGGCTCGGGCGGGAAGTGGGTCTCGTCGTTCGCGAGCCCGAACGCGACCACCCCGCGCCCCGCGTAGCGCGCCGCGAGCTGCGCCTGCGCGACGGCCACGGTCGTGGCGCGCGTGCGGTCCGCGACGAGCACCAACCCGAGACCGACACCCAGGCGCGCGCCCGCGACGGCGGCCTCGTCGAGGACGACCTCGACCTGGTGCTCGACGGGCCCGAGCCGCTCGCGATGATCGGGCGGGTAGAACTGCGGCTCGATCCACGTCGCACCGTGCGCGGCGGCGTCCTCGATCGTCTCCCGGACCAGGCGGCGGAGGTCGTCGTCGCTGCGGACGACGTCGCACGCCGCGAGGTAGACACCCGCGAACTTCGAGAAGTCCCCGTATCCCGAGACGTCCGGCACGGCGACGCCGTCACGCGCCGCGAGCTCCCGCAGCGTCGACATCCGCATGCACGCGTCGAGATGGACGTGGAGGTGGGCCTTCGGGAGCGCGGCGAGATCGCGCATCCCGAGAACGTACCGCCGTCGCCGCGGCGTAGCCTGGTGACGTGACCGACGATCGCGGCGAGCACCGCGACGAGCACGTCGAGCCGGTGGACCTGGACGCGCCCGCCGCGGGCGCCGAACCGTACGAGCGACCGGTCGACCGGTTCCGGCGGAGCGCGGTGGGATCGGTGCTGGCGGCGGGGATGCTCGGGCTGCGCGACGTCTTCGAGCCGGAGAAGAAGGAGGAGGTCGCGATCGTCAGCGAGGCGCCCACGCGTCCGGACGACAAGCGCGTCCGGCTCCTGCTCGATCCCGACCACCCGGACCGGTCGGTGGTCATCCTCCGGCGGGACCAGGACTGACGAGCGTGCAGACGGGCAGGGGGCCGGGGCGAGCGTCGTTCACCGCGCTCGCCGTCGCGCTCGTTACCGTCGTCGCGCTCGGCGGGTGCGTCTGGATCAAGCAGGCGAGCCACGCGGTCGGCACGGCTGCCGACGGCGACGCGCCGAGCACGAACCCCGTCCTCGACCTCGCCGGCAACTACGTCGTGTTCCAGTCGGACGCGACGAACCTCGTCCCGGGCGACACGAACGGCGTCACCGACGTGTTCAAGGTCGGCACGACGAACGACCACGTCGAGCGCGTGAGCGTCGCACCCGACGGATCCCAGGCGAACGGCGCGAGCCGCAACCCGTCGATCGACTGCTGCGGCGGCGAGGTCGTCTTCGAATCGGACGCGAGCAACCTCGTCGCGGGCGACACGAACGGCACGACCGACGTGTTCGTGCGCAACATGACGACGAAGGTGACGTCGCTCGTGAGCGTGGCGAGCGGCGGTGGACCGACCGACGGCGCGAGCACGCACCCCTCGATCAGCAGCGACAGTCGGTTCATCGCGTTCGAGTCGACGGCCGACGACATCGTGCCCGGCGTCTCCGGGCACCAGGTGTACGTCCGCGACATGCAGTCCGGCACGACTCGTGTCGTGAGCACGTCGTCGTGTGCGGGCGGTGGTGTGGCCGGCAACGGCACGAGCACCGGACCGCACCTCAGCGACGACGGCACGACGGTCGCGTTCACGTCGACGTCGACGAACTTCGCGGTGAATCCCGGCAACGGCGCGCCGAACGCGTATGTCGCGCCGACAGGATCATGCGCGGTCCCGAGCTTCGTCGGCGTCGACACGACGGGACACGCGCTCGCACACGGCAGCGTCGCGACGTCGCTCGACCACGACGGGAAGATCGTCGCGTACGACCCGAGCGGTGCCGCCGGCGTGTACGTGCGCGATCTCGTCGCCGCTACGACGACCGCGGTCGACGCGGGCGATCCCTTTGCGACGGGCGGCGCGCTGAGCAACGACGGCCTCACGATCGCGATCCAGGCGAGCGGCCCGTCCGCGGCGACGTCGCCCGTCGCCGCGGTCTATCGCGTGCCGACCGGTGCACGTCTCGTGACGAGCACCGACGCGTCGGGCAACGTGCGGACGGTGACGACCGGCTCTCCGGTGTTCATGACCCGGTGGTCGCAGTACTTCGCGTACGCGGCGCCCGGGCCGTCGTCCCTTCCGCAGGTCTTCGAGCAGACGATGGCACCGGTCCCGACCGTGACCGGCGTGAGCCCGCCATCGGTCGCGCGCGGCTCGACGAACGTCGTCCTGAAGGTGACGGGAAGCGGGTTCGTGAGCGGCGCGACCGTCTACGTCGTGGCCTCGGGCGTGACGCTCGGCGCGACGACGTACGTGAACGCCACGACGTTGCAGGTCCCGATCACCGTCGCGAACGACGCGACGCCGGGCTCGCTCACCGTCGTCGTCGCCAACCCGGGCGGCCTGGGCGCGACCTACGGCAGCGCGGGGAGCTGCAACGGCTGCCTGAGCGTCGCCTGACCCGGCCGCCGGGCTCTGACATACCATCAGGTCCTCCGCACGCCTGCTGATCGGACAACGCGGCGGCGAGCGGAGCAGCCCGGAGGGTGCGCAGCGAGCCCGCAGGAGCGGCGAGCCTCGCGAGCGCGGCCAGAGAGCAGGAGCGCTTCCGCATGCACACCGAGATCTGCGACCGGCTCGGCATCGAGTTCCCGATCTTCGCGTTCACCCACTGCCGCGACGTGGTCGCCGCCGTCAGCAACGCGGGCGGGTTCGGGGTGCTCGGCGCGGTCGGGTTCGACCCCGACCAGCTCGAGATCGAGCTCCAGTGGATCGACGAGCACGTCGGCGACCACCCGTACGGCGTGGACGTCGTCATCCCCGGCAAGTACGAGGGCATGGGCGAGAGCGACCCGCAGAAGCTGACGCAGCAGCTGCGCGAGATGGTCCCCGCCGGTCACCTCCAATTCGCCAAGGACATCCTCGCCCAGCACGGCGTCCCCGAGCTGCCCGAGGGCGAGAGCGGCAGCCTGCGCCTGCTCGGCTGGACCGCGGCGACCGCCGCGCCCCAGGTCGACGTCGCGTTGAACCACGACAAGGTCCGGCTCGTCGCCAACGCGCTCGGCACGCCACCGGCCGACATCGTGGACGAGATCAAGCGCAGCGGCCGCACCATCGCCGCGCTGTGCGGCTCGCCGGACCAGGCCCGCCGCCACGTCGAGGCCGGCATCGACATCGTCGTCGCGCAGGGCGGCGAGGCGGGCGGCCACACGGGCGAGGTGGGCTCGATCGTGCTGTGGCCCCAGGTCGCGAAGGCGGTCGCGCCGAC
This sequence comes from Acidimicrobiia bacterium, assembly GCA_035651955.1. Classification (NCBI taxonomy): domain Bacteria; kingdom Bacillati; phylum Actinomycetota; class Acidimicrobiia; species Acidimicrobiia bacterium. The sequence goes on along the minus strand of DASRES010000008.1, from coordinate 77,849 downwards.
GCCGATGCTCGCGGCGGGCGGGATCGGCAGCGGCGAGCAGGTGGCGGCCGCGCTCGCGCTCGGCGCGCAGGGCGTCTGGACGGGCTCGCTGTGGTTGACGTGCGAGGAGTCGGCGCTGTCCCCGGTCCAGAAGCAGCAGCTGCTCGACGCGACGAGCCGGGACACCGTGCGGTCGCGGTCGTTCACCGGCAAGCCGGCACGAATGCTGCGCAACGACTGGACCGACGCGTGGGAGCGCCCCGACACGCCCGACCCGCTGCCGATGCCGTTGCAGTACATGGTGTCGGGCGAGTGCGTGAGCCGCGCGAGCGCGTACCCCGAGAAAGCCCGCGACGTGCTGTTCAACCCGGTCGGTCAGGTCGTCGGCCAGATGAACCAGGTCCGCAAGGCCCGCGACGTCGTGCTCGACCTCGTCGAGGGCTACGTCGAAGCCGTGGAGCGTCTCGACTCGCTCAACGCATGACCGAGTTCAACATCGGCCGGGTCCACGAGACCGTCGCGGCCGCGGTCCCCGACCGCGAGTGCATCGTGTGGCGCGACCGGCGCCTCACGTACCGCGACGTGACGGAGCGCTCACGCCGTCTCGCGACGTACCTCCACCGAGCCGGGCTCGGCGCGCACACCGAGCGCGGCGCGCTGCACGGGTGGGAGTCCGGTCAGGACCATCTCGCGCTCTACCTCTACAACGGCAACGAGTACCTGGAGGGGATGCTCGGCGCGTTCAAGGCGCGCGTCGCGCCGTTCAACGTGAACTACCGCTACGTCGCGGAGGAGCTGCGCTACCTGTTCGCGGACGGGCGCCCGCATGCGATCGTGTACCACGCGTCGTTCGCGCCGTTGCTCGCCGACGTCCTCCCCGGTCTGCCCGACGTCGCGGTGCTGTTGCAGGTCGCGGACGAGTCGGGCGAGGCACTGCTGCCCGGCGCGGTCGACTACGAGGACGCGCTCGCGTCCGTTGAGCCGGAGCTCCCTCCCGTCGCCGCGTCGCCGGACGACCTGTACCTGCTCTACACGGGCGGGACGACCGGCATGCCCAAGGGCGTCGCGTGGCGTCAGGACGACATCTTCATGGCCGCGATGGGCGGCCGGCAGATCGGTACGTGGCAGGAGCTCACGAGCTACGACGAGATCGCGCAGGCCGCGCGGGACAGCTTCGGTCTGCGGATGACGCCGACGCCGCCGTTCATGCACGGCGCGTCGCAGTGGGCTGCGTTCATCTGCATGACGGGTGGCGGCACGATCGTCATCCAGGACAACACGCGCCGTCTCGACCCGGCCGACGTGTGGAGCACCGTCGCACGTGAGCGCGTGCAGTCCGTCACGGTCGTCGGCGACGCGTTCGCCCGGCCGCTCATCGACGAGCTCGAGCGCGGCGACTACGACGTCAGCTCGCTCGTCGGGTTCGGCAACGGCGGCGCACCGCTCAATCCCGCGTTGAAGCAGCGCCTGCTCGACCTGCTGCCGAACCTGTTCGTGTCCGACTCGGTCGGCTCCTCGGAGACGGGCGCCCAGGCGACGCACCTGTCGACCAAGGACGGCGTCAGCACGGGGACGTTCGTGCCCGGTCCGGGCGCCGTGGTCGTCAGCGAGGACCTCACGCGGCTGCTCGAACCCGGTCACGAGGGCATGGGTTGGCTCGCGCAGACGGGACACGTCCCGCTCGGGTACCTGCACGACGAGGCGAAGACGAAGCGGACGTTCCCGGTGATCGACGGCGTGCGGTACGCGGTGCCGGGCGACCGCGCGATCTGGCTGCCCGACGGCCAGATCGAGCTGCTCGGCCGCGATGCCGTGACGATCAACTCGGGCGGCGAGAAGATCTTCGCCGAGGAGGTCGAGCAGGCGATCGCCGGCCACCCGGCCGTGCGCGACGTGATCTGCGTCGGCCGTCCGAGCGAGCGTTGGGGCAACGAGGTGGTCGCGCTGGTGCAGCTCGCCGACGGTCGCACTGCCACGCAGGACGAGCTCGAGCGGCACGCGTCGGAGCACGTCGCCCGCTACAAGCTGCCGAAGGCGTGGCTGTTCCTCGACGAGATCCGTCGCTCGCCTGCGGGCAAGGCCGACTACCGCTGGGCCGCGCAGACGGCGCGCGACGCATCGGGCGCGTAGGCGCGCACCAGCCTCGGCGCGTCACGCAGCGGTCTCGTCGTCGACCAGGCCGAGCACGTCCGGCTCGGCTACCGCCTCGCCCGCAGGCTGCGCCGCACGCGCGGGCAGGTAGCGCAACGTCAGCGCGATGCCGGCCGCGGCCGCGACGACCGCGACGAGCGATGCCGCCCCGAACCCGGTGACGAACGCGTCGCGCGCCGCGTCCGCGATCGCGGCGCCGATCGTTCCGGGGGCGTGCGCCGCGGTCGCGAGCGCGCTCGCGACCGACTCGCGTGCGGCGTGGACCGCGGCCGGCGGAAGGGCGACGGCGTGCAGTCGCGACGTGAGTCGCGCGGCGTACGCGGAGCTGAACACCGATCCCAGCGCGGCGACGCCGAGCGTGCCGCCGAGCTGGCGCGTCGTGTCGTTGACGGCGGAGCCCGCACCTGCCTTCGCGAGCGGGAGCGATCCCATGATCGACTCGGTCGCGGGTGCCGTGGTCATCGTGAGACCGACGGCGAGCAGGATCATCGACCCCACGATCGGACCCCAGTACGCGGTGCCGGTGTCGAACGTCGCAGCGACGGCAAAGCCGGCGGCCATCGCGGCGAGCCCGCCCGCGACCACGAGCTTGGTGCCGAAGCGTTCCGCCAGCCGCGGAGCGACGGGCGCGGTGAGCCCGGCGGTGAGCGCGAACGGCAGCTCGCGAAGACCCGTCCCGAGCGCCGAGTAGCCGCGCACGAACTGGAAGTACTGCGTCAGCACGAAGATGAAGCCGTAGAGCGCGAAGTACGCGACGGTGATCGAGACGCTGGCCGCGGTGAACCGCATGTTGGAGAAGATGCCGACGTCGAGCATCGGGTCGGGACGGCGACGCTCCCACACGACGAACAGCGCGAGCAGCAGCGCGGCGCCGGCGAAGCCCGCGAGCGACGTCGTCGCCGTCCATCCGCGGCGTGGCGCGTCGATGACGGTCCACACGAGCAACCCGACGCCGGCCACGGACAGCACGAGCGCGACCGGGTCGAACCGACCGGCGCGCTCGTCGCGCGAGTCCGGGACGAACAGGCGTCCGAGGACGATCGCGGTGGCGACGATCGGCACGTTGACGAAGAACACGGAGCCCCACCAGAAGTGCTGGAGCAGGAAGCCGCCGGTGACCGGTCCGATCGCGACCGCGAGCCCGGTCACAGCGGCCCAGATGCCGATCGCCCGTCCCCGCTCGACGGGATCGGTGAAGACGTTGGTGAGGATCGCGAGCGTCGCCGGGAAGACGAGCGCGGCGCCGATCCCCATCGCGGCCCGCGCGGCGATCAGCAACGGCGCGCTCGGCGCGACCGCGGCGGCCGCCGACATCGCGCCGAACCACACGAGACCGAGCTCGAGCATCCGCTTCCGGCCGAGACGGTCACCGAGGTTCCCCGCCGCGATGAGCAGGCCCGCGAACACGAGGCTGTACGCGTCGACGATCCACTGCAGCTGGGTGGTCGTGGCGTGGAGCTCGCGCGACAGCGACGGCAACGCGACGTTCACGACGGTGTTGTCCACGACGACGATGAGGATGCTGAGGCACAGCACCGGCAGGATCAGCCACCGCCGCTCGTGCACGAGGTCTCGGTCCATTGACGTTCCTCCCGTCGTCCGCCTCACCGGCAAATACTCGCTAGAACGATCTTTCTAGTCAACCGAATTCGGGTACGATGTGGCGCGTGGCACGAACCGAGGAACGGCCGACGAAGGAGCGGATCGTCCGCGCCGCGCGCCGTCTGCTGTCCGCCCACGGCTACGAAGGCACCGGTCTGAAGGAGCTCAGCGAGACCGCTCGCGCGCCGTACGGATCGATCTACTTCCACTTCCCCGGCGGCAAGGACGAGGTCATCGCGACCGCCGTGCGCGACGCGGGTCGCGAGCGGGCGGCCGCGTTCGCGGTCGAGCTGTCGGAGGCGTCACCGGCCCACGCGATCGACGCGCTGTTCCGGCGAACCGCCCAGGCGCTCGAGGACGCCGACTACGCGCGCGGCTGCGTGGTGGGAACGCCGTCGCTCGACGCCTCGACGTCGTCGGAGATCGTCCGGGCCGCGTGCGACGAGGCGTTCGCGTCGTGGATCGACGCGATCGCGGCCTCGCTGCGCGAGCACGGGTCCACCCGCGCTCGCGCGCGCGAACTCGCGTCGACCGTGATGGCGACGTTCGAGGGCGCGTTGATGCTGGCCCGGTCGCAACGGAGCCCCGAGCCGCTGCTCGCGGCGGGCAAGGTGATGCGACAGGTGCTCGAGGAGCCGCCGGCGCCGCGCCCGCGTCCGTCACGCGCGGCCGCCCGGTAGCCTCCCCCGCCGTGCCACCCGGTCGGTCGTCGCCGCGCCTCGTCGTCAGCTTCGACATCGATGGCACGATGGTCTTCGGTGACCCGGCCGGGCCCGTCGCCGTCGACCTCGTGCGCGCGCTCGCCGCGCTGGGTCACGTCGTCGGGTCGGCGTCGGACAGAACGCGCACCGAGCAGGCCGCGCTCTGGTCGCGTCACGGTGTGGACGTCGCGTTCGTGGGCGGGAAGCACCATCTCGGCGAGGTCCGCCGGCGGTTCCCCGCCGACCGCTACGTCCACATCGGGGACACCGTCGTCGACGAGCACTTCGCGCTCGATGCGGGCTTCGAGTTCTTCGACGTCGTGGGTCTTCCCGAGCCCGGTTCGCCGGGATGGATCATGTGACGGGCGCGAGACGCGCGCTCGTCACCGGCGCGGACGCGACCGTCGGCGCAGCAGTCGCCCGTACGTTGCGGGCGCGCGGTATGGACGTGGTCGAGGCGTTCGACGCACCCGTCGATGTCGCCGTGTACGCGGCCGTCGACGTCGACACGCTGGCGGTCCAGCTGTTGCGCGACACGGACGAGGAGACGTGGCGCCGGCGCTGCGAGGATCCGATCGCCGGGTTCGTGGCATGGTTGCAACGCGTGCACCCGTTGGTCGTGTCGTCACGCGGGACGGTCGTGCTCGTCGCACCGAGCGTGTCGCAGGAAGGTGCAGCCGGGCTCGTCCCGTACACGACCGCCGTCGAGACGCAACGCCTGCTCGCCAAGTCGGCCGCGCGGCAGTGGGCCGCGGACGGCATCACCGTGCTCGTCGTCGCGCCACGTCTCGACGCGCTGGTCTCGTCGCCACTCGACGGCACCGACGCGCTGCGCACGGACCCCGTGCTCGACGCGCCCGCCTACGACGCCGATGCCGTCGCCGCGGTCGTCGCGCTCCTCGCCGATCCTGCGGCGCGCGTGATGACCGGCGGGACGTTCGCCGTCGACGGGGGCGCGCTCATGACTCCCTGACCGCGCGCCGCGTCACGCGGCGAAGATGCGGTCGCGGGTGGTCGGGTCGAGCGGTGGTGGGCCGGGCGCGTAGATGCGCCCGTCGGGTCGTCGGAACACGAGCCCGTCCGCGCGGTTCGGGTCGCCGCGCACGCGCCAGCCGTGCTCGTGCACCCAGCGGTGATGGCGCGGGCAGACCATGAGCAGGTTGGCGGCCTCGGTCGGCCCGCCGTGCTCGTAGTGCACCATGTGATGGGCCTGGAGTCCCCAGGTGCGCGTGCAGCCGGGGAACCGGCACGTCCGATCCCGGTGACGCAGGATGCGGCCCAACGCCGGTGACACCGTGCGGCGGCGCGCGCTCAACGCGACGGGGTTGCCGAACGCGTCCCGGATCAGCAGCTGGATCCACGCGTCACAGCGCAGGCGGCGACACACCTCCGGCGAGATCGGGGCGTCGTGGTCCCCGACGAACCCCGACGCCGTGTCGTGTTCCATACGGACCACCACACACGCACGATCGGTGTCGCTGTCGGCCGCCAGGTTCACGCCCGCGAGCTCGGCCAGCGCGTCCGCGTACCGGGCCTCCCACGACTCCACCGACCCGTCCGGGCCGACCGGATCGCGCTCCACGATCCGCTCCAGCGCGCGGGTCAGCTGCTCACCCTGCTCCGGCGTGAGCCGGCCCTTGAGGCGCAGCATCTTGATCCGCTGATCGAACCACCACACCAACGACCGCTGCCGCTGACGCTCCACGTCGTCGGCCTCACGCGCCCTGCGCCGCAGCCCGGCCCGGTAGCCGAGCTGCGCCGGCGAGTACCCACGCCCGTGCTCCGCCCACCAGCCGTCGCTCTCCGCGTTCGCGATCTGGGCGAGCGGCACCAACTGATCCCACGAGAGCTCGCCGCGCGCCGCGACCTCCGCGACGCGCGGCAGATCCTTCAACGCGCGCGCCGTCGCGACCTGCTGCACCGCGTGTGGGCGCGTCACCAACGACTGCGCCGCAACCCAACCCTCCATGTCGAGCGCACCGTCGTCCGCGCCCGCGTCACGTTCGTCGAGCACCGCGAGCACGTGCAGGCGCTGGACACGCACCGCGTTCTCCAACGCGTCAACTGCCCGAACGCGACCTTCAACTCCTCCGTCGAGCACTCGCGGAGACGTGCCAACAGCTCCGACTGCTCGAAGCCCGCCGCCTCGTCGGAGACCTCACCATCCCGCGAATGCCCGACCCTGCCCTGGTCGAACATACGGCTAGGGTATCGAACACATGTTCGCTCTGTCAAGCGAAGCGTCCCATGCCACCGAGACGGACGCGCCATGCTGTCCCGCCGTGCAGCGGGGACGAGTGGTGCTGATCACCGGCGCGAACCGCGGCATCGGGCGTGGGCTCGCGCTCGCCTTCGCCGCGCGAGGCGCCCGCGTGGTCGTCACCGCGCGTGACGTCGCCGGTGGCGAGACCGTCGTCGACGAGATCCGCGCGCGCAACGCCGACGCGTGCTTCGCGCGTTGCGACGTCACGCGTCGCGACGACGTCGAGCAGGCGGTCGCCACGGCGGTCGACCACTACGGCGGGCTCGACGCGATGATCCACAACGCGGTCAGCGTGCGGTCGAGCGAGCCACACGACGTCGCGACCGCGCCGCTCGAGCTGTGGGGCGAGCACGCGTCGGTGTCGATCACCGGCGCGTACCACTGCGCGGCCGCGGCGTACGGGCCGCTGCGAGACCGGGGCGGTGCCATGCTCGTCCTCACCTCGCCCGCGGGCATCAACGGCTCGCACAACCTGCCGTTCTACGCGGCGGTGAAGGGCGCGCAACGCGCGTTCGTGAAGAGCCTGGCGCGGGAGTGGGGTCCCGACGGCATCCGCGTCAACGGTCTCGCGCCCCTCGCCACGACACCCGCGCTCGCGAACGCGTTCGCGCACGACCCTGCGATGGAGGAACGCCTCACGCGTCTCGTCCCGCTCGGCCGCTTCGGTGACCCGGAACGGGACATCGGGCCGGCGGCCGTGTTCCTGTGCAGCGACGACGCCCGCTACGTCACGGGGCAGACGCTCGTGGTCAGCGGCGGCCGCCTCACGAGCCTGTGAACGAGGGACGTCCATGACCGCGCTCGCACCCGCTTCCGTCTCGATGCGGCTGTACCCGCACAACGAGCTCGGCGCGCCCGCGATCGTCGACGAGCTCCGCACGCAGGCGCGTCTCGCGGTGGAGTCCGGGTTCGACGGCGTCATGACGAGCGAGCACCACGGGGGCTTCGCCGGGTACCTGCCGAACCCGCTGCAGATGTGCGGCTGGCTGCTCGACGCGATGCCGGACGGATGGGCCGCCCCCTGCCCCATGCTCCTGCCGGTGCGACCCGTCGCGCTCCTCGCCGAGGAGGTTGCGTGGCTCGCGGCGCGCTTCCCCGGGCGCGTCGCGGTCGGTGTCGCGCCGGGCGCGCTCCGCCTCGACTTCGACGTCATGGACGTCCCCTTCGACGAGAACATGACCCGCTTCCGCGCGGGCCTCCCGCGCCTTGCCGCGATGCTGCGCGGTCACGACCTGGGTGAGCTCGAGCACGACCGCGCGCTCGCCGCGTGCGCCCGCGCGCCCGTCCCCGTCGTCAGCACCGCGATGAGCGCGCCCGCGGTCCGGCGCGCGGCGCGCGCAGGTGCCGGGATCCTGTTCGACGGCGCGACCGCGACCGATCGTCTCGGGACGCTGTCGGGCGAGTACCTCTCGGCCGGCGGCGACGGGCGTCGCGTGCTCATCCGGCGCGTCTGGCTCGGTAACCCGCCGCGCGACGCGTTCGACCGCCAGCTCGAGGTCTACCGCAGCTACTCCCCCGCGGCCGCGCAACAGCACTGGCGTGACAACGGCTTCGTGTGCAGGACCGACGCCGCGGAGCTCGCCGACGATCTCGCGACCGCGATGCGCGAGGCCCGAGCGGACGCGCTCAACATGCGTGTCCACGTGCCCGGCGTCGCTCCCGACGCGGCCCGCACCCAGATCGCCCGGCTCGGCGAGGAGGTCGTCCCGCTGGTGCGCGACCGGATCGAGGGGGTCCCGTGACCGTGCGCGCCGGCCGCCTGCAGGTCGGGATCGTCCCGTCCGACCTCGGCGCGTCGCTCGCGTTCTACCGCGACGCGCTCGGGCTGCCCTACGAGGGGACGCGACCCGCCCTCGAAGGACGCTCGCTCCATCTGTTCGCGGTCGGTGACGCGGTCCTGAAGCTGCTCGAGACGGGCGACACGCCCCGCGCTCGCGCGCCGCGCGGGGCATTCGCCGACGCGACCGGGGTCCGCTGGATCACCGTCGACGTCGACGACCTCGACGCCGTCGTGGCGCGCTGCGAGGCGGCGGGCGCGCGCACGCAGCTTCCCCTGACCGCGTTGCGTCCCGGGCTGCGCCTGGCGATCGTCGAGGACCCCGACGGCAACGCGATCGAGCTCGTCGAACGCTCGGACGGCGCGTGACGAGCAACTATCCGTTGAGCGCGCCGACGCGCCGCTCCATCGGGAGTTGCTGCGCGCGGCGCGAGCGCGACCGCACGCGGACGGGCCGCATCACCGCGAGCGCGAACCCGCTCAGCACGACGACGCCGCCTTCGACGAACAGGGACGCGAGGCCGAGGGGCTCGCGCCAGTTGCCGATGTCGTCCGTCGACGACGGGAGGCCGGTGCTGCGCGAGAGGACGTAGCCGACGATCGTCGCGGCGGCGACGCTCCCGGCGACGCTCCACACGACGCGCGACCCGCGGGCGACGAGCGCGAGCGCAGTCCCGACGCACACCGTGATGAGCACTGCGTACAGCACTCCGAGGTACGGCGTCTCCGAGAACTTCGAGAAGTGTCGAGGAAGTGGATCAGCGCGGTCCCGAACAGGCCGATGGTGCCCGCTGCTCGCAGGACGGTGTCGTCGAACCCACGCTCGAGTCGCTGGTCGTTGCGCGTGATCGTCATCGTCGCTCTCGCTCCGTTCGTCGCGGACGTTCCGAAGGAGGCGTTACGGACGACAGCCGCGCGCGGATGTCGCGATCGCGCAACATGAGACCGCGATGACCGTTGCTCCATACGCGCGTCAAACGCGCGTCGAGCGCCATCCGAAATGTGCTCGGCTCCGTAACGGGACCCCCGGTAACGTGACGTCGTGCCCGCGGTCCCGCTGCTGACGTCCGTCGCACCCGTCGAGCGCCACCGTCTCGACGAGCGCTCCTGGGTCGACGTCACGCGCGGGTGGGTCGCGAGCCCGGGACCGATCTATGAGGACCTCGTCGAGCGGGTCGAGTTCAAGACGTCGCGGTTGTGGCGGTACGAGCGCTGGGTCGAGGAGCCGCGCGTCGGCGCGTGGTTCACGACTGCGACGCTGCCTCACCCGGTCCTCCGCGACGCGCAGCGCGCGCTGCAGTCGCGCTACGGCGTCACGTTCGACGGCGCGTCCGTCATCTGGTACCGCAACGGCCGTGACAGCGTCGCGTTCCATCGCGACCGCGAGTTGCGCTTCTGCGAGGACACCGTCATCGCGATCCTGACGTTCGGGCAGCGCCGGCCGTGGCTCCTGCGACCGCGCACCCGGCGCGACAAGTGGATCGCGCCCGACGGTGGCGCCACGCACGACTTCGCGCCCGGTCCGGGCGACCTGCTGGTGATGGGCGGACGGTGCCAGGCCGACTGGGAGCACGCGGTGCCGAAGGTCGACGTGCCGATCGGCGGCCGCGTCTCGGTGCAGTGGCGGTGGACGTCGCGGCGCGGCCGTCCCGAGGTGGGGGGCTCGTACCGCGCCCCGCGCAACTTCGCGTAGGAACATGACCGACCCGCTCGACAACGCGGTCTGGCACGCGCTCACCGGGCCGCAGCACGACGTCGCGCAACGCAACGCGTCGGCCGCGCGCTACGAGCCGGATGTCGCTCCGTTCGCCGCGCTCCCCGACGAGCCGAGCGCCGCCGCATGGGACGACCTGCGCGCGCTCGTCGGGCCCGGGAACGGCGCCGTGCTGTTCCGGGCCGAGGTCGACGCACCCGACGGGTGGGAGGTGCTGTGGCGCGGGATCGGGTTCCAGATGGTCGCGACCACGCCACCGCCGGGCGCTGCTCGCGACGGCGCCGGGGTGACACCCCTCGGGCACGCGGATGTCGACGACATGACGGATCTCGTCGCACGCACGCGCCCGGGTCCGTTCCTCCCCCGGACGATCACGCTCGGGACGTACCTGGGTGTCCGGCTCGACGGGAAGCTCGTCGCGATGGCCGGCGAGCGGATGCGCCTCGACGGCTTCACCGAGGTCAGCGCGGTCTGCGTCCACGAGGCGTACCGCGGTCGCGGCTACGCCGCGCGACTCGTGGGCGAGCTCGTGGCGCGCGTCTGCGCGCGGCGCGAGACCGCGTTCCTGCACGTCGTCGGGGACAACGCGCCGGCGATCGCGCTGTACGAGAAGCTCGGGTTCGTCGTGCGGCGAACGATCGAGGCCGCCGGCGTGCGCGCGCCCGGCTGAGTCAGCGCGCGGCGAGTCTTCGCGCGACGTCGCCGAGGCGCTCGTAGCTGCCGTCGCCGCGACGGGCGGCCATGCCCGCGTGGTACAGCACGACCTGCACGTCGAAGTCGCGCAGTGGCGCGCACCGCTCGGCGACGACGTCGGGCAGCTCGTCCCACGTGCCCTCGACGACGAAGTGCGCGAGCAGCTCGTCGTCGATGACCTTCGCCATCTCGGCCGGAGCTCCGCTCTTCTGCGCGGCACGCAGCCGCGGCGTCGTCTCGGGCGCGCCGAGCTGCTCGAAGATGAACGCGTAGTTCGGCGTGGACCCGTAGAACGCGACCATGGCGCGCGACGCCTCGCGCCACGGCCGGCGCTCGCCCTCGTCCGCGCCCGGAACGGTGAACAGGGGGACGAACACCGTGAACGTCGAGGGGTCGCGCCCGGCGCGTGCGAGCCCCGCGCGGACGTTCGGGACGAGCGTCTGCTCGTAGTACGCGGGCGCGTTCAGCGGATGGACGTGCACGCCGTCCGCGACCGTGCCCGACATGCGCAGCATCCACGGGTTCACCGCGGCGACGTCGACGGGCGGGTTCGGCGCGCCGATCGGGCCGGGCGACCACGTCGGCGGCAGCAGCGAGAAGCGGTAGAAGTCACCGTCGTACTCGAGCGGCCGGTCGCCGCGGAACGCGTCGAAGATCGCGTGCAGCGCCTCGACGTACTCGCGCAGCCGCGGTCCGGGGTGGTCGAACTCCGACGAGTAGCGACGCTCGACGTGCGCGCGCACCTGCGGCCCGACGCCGAGACGGAAGCGGCCACCGGTCGCCTCGGCGAGCTCCCAGGCGACCGACGCGGTCACCATCGGGCTGCGCGGGAACGCGACAGCCACGCCGGTCGCGAGATCGAGGTCGGCACCCGAGAGCGCCGCGGCCGCGCACGACAAGTAGGCGGTGCGGCCCGCCTCCGTCACGACGAGGCCCGCGTAGCCGGCCGCCGCCGCGCCGCGTGCGACTTCTTGGAAGTCGCGCAGCGCCGTGCCCCCGGTCATCATGTGCGCCTTCATGCGCAGCGAAGCTACGCGACCGTACGATCCGCCCGTGCCACCCGACCTGATGCCTGCCGCCGTGTACACGGGTGAGCGTTCCGTCGACGTGCGCGAGGTGCGCGTGCCCGAGCCGCGTCCCGGTGAGGCGCTCGTCGAGGTGTCGCACTGCGGCGTGTGCGGCACGGATCTCCACCTCGTCCTCGAGGGATACGCCCGGCCGGGGTCGATCCTCGGTCACGAGTGGTCGGCGACGGTGGTCGACGCCGGCGACGGCACGCGCTTCGGTCCCGGGGCGCGCGTCGTCGGCAACCCGACGCCCGGGTGCGGGCGGTGCCGCGCCTGCCTCCGGGGCCGCCCGTCGGTGTGCCTCGAGCGCGAGCCCGTCGACTTCACCGAGTGGCGCGGCGCGTTCACGCGGTACCTCGCGGTTCCCGAGCGGTCGCTGTCGCCGGTTCCCGACGGCCTGTCGACGCGACACGCGGCGCTGACCGAGCCGACCGCGATCGCGCTCCACACGGTCGCGCTCTCGGGCGTGACGACCGAGGACCGCGTGCTCGTGACGGGCGCGGGCCCGGTCGGGCTCCTGACGCTCGCGGTCCTGCGGGCACAGGGGATCACCGACGTCACGGTCGTCGAGCCCTTCCCCGCTCGGCGGGCGCGCGCGGCGGAGATCGGCGCGCGACGCGTCCTCGATCCCGGCGAGCTCCCACGCGCGCCGCTCGGCCGGCCGGTCGACTCGCCGTTCACGATCGCGTTCGAGTGCTCGGGGAACGCGCGGGCCGCCGAAGCGGCGCTCGACCAGCTCGACTACGCGGGCACGCTCGTCTTCGTCGGCACCGGACACGAGGAGCCGCGCGTGAACCACAACCGGATGATCGTGCTCGAGCTGACCGCGCTCGGTGCGTACAACTACGGAGCCGACGGCTTCTCCGGCGCGCTCGACCTGCTCGCGTCCGGCCGTCTCCCCGTCGACCTGCTCGTCGAGCCCGACGACGTGACGCTGGACGAGCTCGACACGACGATGCGCCGTCTCGCGCGCGGCGAGCTCCCCGGCAAGGTGCTCGTGCGGCCGGAGGTCTCCCGATGACCGAGCCGCGCTCGTTCACGCCCCGGATCAACCATGTCGCGATCACCGTCGACCCCGCGCTCCTCGACGACCGCGGCCGCGCGGAGCTCCTCGGGTTCTACGGCGACGTCTTCGGCTGGACCGAGGGCGACAACTCGAGTGAGGAGGGGAACCCGCTCATCCTCTACACCGGGACCTTCGGCCAGTTCGTGTACCTGCTCCCGGGGACGCCGTACCTGCGCGCGCCGTCGCTCGACCACTTCGGGCTGCAGGTCGCGACGCTCGACGAGCTCCACGCCATCGTCGGGCGCGCGAAGGACGTCGCCGCGCGCGACGAGCGCGTCCGCGTGATCGACGTGCATGCCCGCGTGACGCACGGGCCCGAGCGCTCGTACACGATGACGAGCGCCTACATCGGCTTCGTCCTGCCGTTGATGATCGAGCTCCAGCACCTCGCGGTGCGCGATCGGGACCCGACCCGGACGGCGCCGTAACGGCGAATTCAGACGTCAGCTCGCGAGCCGCCGTTCAGCGGCGAGCGTCCCGGAGGGCGGCCGCAGGTACCCTGCGGCCGAGCGAGCGCGACCAGCAGGTGACGCCGGCGGCGAGCGTTCAGCTCGCGAGCCGGCGGCGCCGGGGCCGGCGGGGCCGGACGACGCGGGAGAAGACGGCCTCGATCGTCAGCACCCCGCGCCGGATCTGCGTCCGCTCGCGCGGGGTCGTGCCGCCCCACACGCCGTGCTCCTGGCCGGTCACCAGCGCGTATTCGAGGCACTCCCGCCGCACCGGGCAGCGGGCGCAGATCCGCCGGGCGGTCGTCGGATCGGACTGGTCGGGGAAGAACGTCCGGACGGAGCGCTCGCGGCACGCGGCCTCGAGGCGCCAGCGGGGGTCGTCCGACGCCGTGATCAGTTGCTCCACCTGGCCTCCCTGCGTGCGCTCGCTACCCCCCAGCGTGGCCCGCAAAGCTACCGAATCGGTCACTTCTTGTCTATATGCGGCAAACCTCCCGAGGGTGGACGTCAACGAGCGGTCAACTCCGGGCCCCGTCTCAGGCCCCTCTCAGGACCGGCCGCCACCATCAGTGCCCCGGCGCGGCACACCCGGGACCCGACGGAGCTCGAGCGAGATGACGGCGACGACCACGGCGAGCCCGACCATCCCCACCGGGCCGCGGGCCGGCGCGGTCCGGCGCGCGCGGGCCGACCGAGCCTGGATCGTCGCCGTCGCGGTCGTCGCGAACGGCCTGCTCGCGATCGCGCTCTGGCTGCGACACGGGGAGCTCGCGAGCGCGTCCGGACCCGGTGCCGTCGCGACCGCCGTCGGTCAGGTCACCGGCCTCCTCGGCGCGTACGCGCTCCTCGTCGGCGTGCTGCTCATGGCGCGGGTGCCGTGGCTCGAGCGCTTCCTCGGCTTCGACCGGCTCGCGGTGTGGCACCGCTGGGTGGGGTTCACGACCGTGTGGCTCCTCGTGGCGCACACCGTGTTCATCACGATCGGGTACGCGGAGGCGAACCGCGAGTCGCTCGCGGGCCAGACGATGGACTTCATCCGCCACTACCCGGACGTGTTGATGGCGTTCGTCGCGCTCGTCCTGCTCCTCGCAGTCGGCGCGACGTCCGTCCGCGTCGCGCGTCGAGAGCTGCGACGCGAGACGTGGTACGCGACGCACCTGTACGCGTACGTCGCCGTCGCGCTCGGGTTCGCCCACCAGCTGGCGGTCGGCAGCGACTTCAGCGGTGACGCCGTCGCGCGCGCATGGTGGGTCGCGCTGTTCGTCGTCACGCTCGGCGCGGTCGCCGTCTGGAGGGTCGGTGTACCGGTCGCGTTCAACGCCCGCCATCGGCTGCGCGTCGCGGACGTGCGCCGCGAGGGCCCGGGCGTCGTGTCGATCGCGATGACGGGTCGCCGTCTCGAGGAGATCCACGCCCGACCCGGCCAGTTCTTCGTCTGGCGGTTCCTCGCGCCGGGCGGGATGTGGAGGGCGCGACCGTTCTCGCTGTCCGCCCCGGTCGGGCGGAACCGACTCCGCATCACCGTCAAGGAGGCGGGCGAGCAGACACGCGCGCTCCAACACGTCCGCCGGGGAACCCGCGTCTTCGCCGAAGGACCGTACGGCGCGTTCACCGACGAGCGCCGCACGCGGCGCCGCGCGGTGCTCATCGCGGGTGGCATCGGCATCACACCGCTGCGCGCCCTGCTCGAGACGATGCCGGCCGCGCCCGGCGACCTGACCCTGCTCTACCGGGTCGCGACCCCGAGGGACCTCGTCTTCCGCGACGAGCTGACGGACCTCGGGATCGAACGCGGCATCACGCTGCACGCGCTGACCGGCGAGGAGATCGGCGACGACGACACGGACCGCCTCGGCGTCCCGGCCCTCCGCGCGCTCGTGCCGGACATCCGTGAGCGCGACTGCTTCGTGTGCGGGCCGCCCGGCCTGGTCGACGCGGTGTGCCGCCGCCTGCACCGGCTCGGCGTGCCGCGCACGCAGATCCACTTCGAGCGGTTCGAGTACTGAAGGAGCGAGGACACCCGATGCGCCGCGTCGTTCCCGTTCTCGTCGCCACCGCCGCGGGGTTGGCCCTGCTGCTGAGCTTCCACACGTCGCCGGCCACGCCGACACGCGTCGCGCACGCGGCCCCGGCCACGAACCCGCCCGCGGCCGCGGCGCCGCCCACCACGGGCACGACCGCGCCGGCCGGGTCGTCGGGCGACACGTCGTCGCAGCCCTCGACGACGACGACCGCACCGTCGGCGCGTCGCGAGGTGGACGGGCCCACCGTCTCGACGCAATACGGCGACGTGCAGGTGCGCGTCACCGTGGCGAACGGCCGTCTCGTCGACGTCAAGGCGCTGCAGCTCCCCGGTGACCGTCCCCGCTCGGCGCGCATCAGCGACTTCGCCGGCCCCGAGCTCCGGGACGAGGCGTTGCAGGCCCAGAGCGCGAACATCGACGTCGTGTCGGGCGCGACGTACACGAGCGAGGGCTACGCGCAGTCGCTGCAGGCCGCGCTCCAGGCCGCCGGCGTCAACTCCTGACCGTGCAGCGGGCCGAGCCGTGCTGGGGCACGGTCGTCTCGGTCGACGTGCGGGACGCGGACCACGCGGTCGACGAGCGCGCCCTCGACGACGTGTACGCGTGGTTCGACCGTGTGGACCTGCTGTTCAGCACGTGGCGGGACGACTCCGAGATCGTGCGGCTCGGGCACGGTGCGCTCGCGCGGCACAACGCGAGCGACGAGGTCCGGACCGTGCTCGCGCTCTCCGACCGCGTCCGCGAGGAGACGGGCGGAGCGTTCGACGTGCGCGCCGGCGCGCACCCGGACGCGCCGCCCGCGCCCGGGCGCGCGCCGCTCGACCCGTCCGGGATCGTGAAGGGATGGGCGGTCCAGCGCGCCGGCGAACTGCTCGAACGCGCGGGTGCGCACGACTTCTGCATCAACGCGGGCGGCGACGTGCTGACGCGCCGCCCGCGTGATGAAGCCACCCCGTGGCGCGTCGGGATCCAGCACCCGTGGGAGCGCGACAAGGTCGCGGCCGTCGTGGACGCGTACGACCTCGCGGTCGCGACGTCGGGACGGTACGAACGTGGCGACCACGTCCTCGATCCGCGCACCGGACACCCCGCGACCGCGCTCGCGTCCGCCACGGTCGTCGGGCCGGATCTCGCGCTCGCCGACGCGTACGCGACCGCCGTGATGGTGATGGGCCGGGCCGGGCTCGAATGGATCGCGCGGCGCGGCGGCTACGAGGCGATGGCGATCACGAACGACGCGCGCGTCCTGAGCACGCCGGGCTTCGCGCGCTTCACGACACCCCGAACAGCTTCTTGACCTCGGCCTTCTGGACCTTCTCCGTCCCCGTCCGGGGCAGCTCGTCGACGACGAGGACGCGCTGCGGCGCCTTGTAGTCCGCCATGTGCTCGTGCGCCCAGTGCGCGAGCTCGTCGCCGCTCACGCTGCAGCCCTGGCGCAGCACCACGGCCGCGGCCGGCACCTCGCCCTTGCGCACGTCGGGGAGCCCGACCACCGCGGCCTCGGACACCGCGTCGTGCTGCTGGAGCGTGTGCTCCACCTCGACGGCGAACACCGAGTACCCGCCGTGCTTGATGACGTCCTTCTTGCGCCCCGCGAACTCGACCATCCCGAGCCTGGTTCGGCGCGCGAGGTCACCCGTGCGGAGCCAGCCGTCTGGGGTGAACGCGTCGTCGGGCGCGCCGCGACCGTGGTACCCGCGCATGACAGCCGGCGCGCGCACCGCGAGCTCGCCGACGGTGCCGCGCGGGAGCTCGACACCCTGCTCGTCGACGACCTTCATCTTGACGCCCGGCATCGGGACACCGACGAGGGGCGGCGTGCGCAGCGGGATCCCCGGCGGCGAGACCTTCAGCGCGACGCCTCCGCCGAGCTCGACCATCCCGTAGCCGTCGAAGAAGGCGGCGGTCCCGAGCGACGCGTGCAGCATCGGCAACGTGACGGTCGCGCCCATGCGCTGGAACCGCCGGGCCAGGTCGACGGGCATCGCGTCGGCGCCCGACCCCCACAGCCGCACCGAGCGCAGGTCGCGCGCCGGCGCACCGGCCTCGAGCATCATGCGGTACATCGCGGGGACGCCGACGAACATCGTCGCCCGTCGCTGCTCGATCGCGTCGAGCGCGACGTCGGGACGGAACTTGCGCAACAGGTAGACGGGCACGCCGAGACATGCCTGCATGACGAGCATCGAGAACCCGGCGATGTGCGCGACCGGCATCCCGGTCACCATCTCGTCGCGGTGGAGCCACGACGGGTAGAGCACGCCCTTGATCGCCTGGCCGACGAGCGCGCGGTGCGACAGCTGCGCGCCCTTCGGCTTGCCCGTCGTGCCCGACGTGTAGAAGAGCGCGGCGACGTCGCCGGGATCGACCGGTGCAGCCGGCATCGGCGCGGCGCCGTCGACCTCCGCGGGTGAGCGGACGACCAGCGCGGCCTGCGAGTCGGCGACGACGTGGTCGACCTCGTCGGCGCGCATCTTCGGGTTGACGGGCACGGCCACGCATCCCGCGCGCCCGGCCGCGAGGCACAGCAGGAACAGCGCGTAGCCGTTCGGCGTCGCGATGACGACGCGCGCGCCCCGACCCGCGCGCGCGGCAATGCCGCCCGCCCAGCGGGCGACGACGTCCGCGGCGTCGCGGTACGTCAGCACCATCCCGTCCGCGCCGTCCTCCGTCACGAGACGGCTGCCGTCGTTCAGTCGCGTGAGACGCTCGAGCAGCGTTCCGGTCGTGACGTCGCGGGCGCGCGCCAGCGTGACCCGCTCACGCAGGGACATCGGTTCTCTCCGGTTGCTCGCCCACGGCACGTCCCCCGACTGACACTGGCGTCAGGGAGTTCGTACCCGGCTCCGGGCCGCTCTGCACCGCGAGGGCCAGGGACGGGCGTCGCGCCGGTACGCGGTCGATCGCCGTCGCCACGAGCCAGCCGAGCCCGAGCAGGGCGACGGCGACGATGCCGTCGAGCCAGAAGTGGTTGGCGGTGACGACGACGACGAGCACGGTCAACGCGGCGTGCACGACGGCCAGCCACCGCCACCGGCTGCGCGTCAGGGCGCACACGCCGACGGCGACCAGCACCGCCCACGCGACGTGGACGGACGGCATCGCCGAGAGCTGGTCGGCGATCCCCCGCCCCGTCGAGCCGTAGACCGACTGCCCGTAGCGCAGCGCGGTGTCGACGAAGCCCAGCCCGTCGAGCATGCGCGGCGGTGCCACCGGGATCATCTGCACGAGCAGGCACGCACCGGTCGCGACCGCGAGCGCGTTGCGGACGCGCGGATACCGGTCCCGACGGCGCACGAACACCCAGACGAGGAACGCGATGGTCACGGGGAAGTGCAACGACGCGTAGTAGAGGTTGGCCAGCCGGACGAGCGTCGGGTGCGGGAGGAACCACGACTGCACGGTGACCTCGCTCGGCAGGTGCAACCAACGCTCGATGTGCCACACCGTGCGCGCGTGCGCGATCGCGCCCGTCACGCGCGTGATCGACAACGTCGCGGCGAGCTGCCACATCGCGAACAGCGCGAAGACCACGGCGGCCTCCGACGCGAACGCGGCGACGAACGTCGCGACGCGACCCTCCCCGCCGCGGCGCCGCGCGACGACGCCGAGCGCAGCCAGGGTGACGGCCACGACCGCGGCCGCCCGCCACGTCACCCACAAGCTCGGCAGGTGCACGCCGTCAGTCTGCCTCGGGCCCGCGACCGGGACCACGCTCAGTAGTCCGGGATGGCCTTCGGGACGAGGTCGTCGCCCGCGGCGCCGTCCACCTCGAGCAGCTTGCCCGTGATCCAGCTCGCCGCAGGCGACGCC
This sequence comes from Acidimicrobiia bacterium, assembly GCA_035651955.1. Taxonomy (NCBI): domain Bacteria; kingdom Bacillati; phylum Actinomycetota; class Acidimicrobiia; species Acidimicrobiia bacterium. Next base: position 58,550 of record DASRES010000008.1, on the reverse strand, counting down.
AGGAACAGCACCGCGGCCGCGATGTCACGCGGCGTGCCGTTGCGTCGCATCGGCGTGCGGTCGCGCATGTGCTCACGCACCGACGGATCCATCCGCTCGAGGAACCCCCGCAGCGCGTCGGTCTCGACCGCGCCCGGCAGCACCGCGTTGACGCGTACGCGTGGCGCGAGGTCGGCGGCCATCACGCGCGTGAGCTGCGCCAGCGCAGCCTTCGTCGTCGAGTGCACCAGCGACCCGCGGGCGGCCTTCACCCCCGCGACCGACCCGATGTTGACGACGCAGCCTCCACGTCCATTGGTCGCCTCGGCTCCGGCGTCCCGGCCTCCGGCCACGCCTCCGCCTCGCCTCCGACCCGCTGTCAGCATCTGAGGAACGGCGAGGCGCGTGAGCTCGAACGGGACCGAGACGTTGAAGTGGAACGACGCCTCGAGCTGTTCGACCCGTGTGTCGAGGAACCGGTGCGACACCGAACCGCCCGCGTTGTTGACGACCACGTCGACACCGCCCAGCTCCGCGACCGTACGAGCGACGATCGCGGCCAGGAACGCGAGGTCGTTCACGTCGCCGGGCAGCACCAGCGCGCGGCGCCCGTGCGCGCGGACACGCTCGGCGACGTCGTCGAGCTGGTCGGCGGAGCGGGCGACGAGGGCAGTGTCCGCGCCCGCGGCCGCGAACGTGACGGCGATCTCGGCGCCGATGCCGCGTCCGGCGCCCGTCACGATCGCGACGCGGTCGCGCAGCGTGAGGTCGTCGAGGCTCGTTCCCGTCGTGTCCACGCTTCCGTCTACCACTCGCCCGCCGGCGTGTGTGACAACGTGTCCGCGGTGAAGCAGTGGCGAGTCCACCGATACGGCCCGCCGACGGCCGCGCTGCGGCTCGACGACGTCGATCCCCCGGTGCCGGGCCCGGGCGAGGTCCGGGTCGCGGTCAGCCGGACCGCGCTCAACCTCAACGACACCGACATGTGCCGCGGCATCTACCCGACGATCGCGCCGCCCCTCCCGTTCGCGCTGGGCATGGAGATGACGGGGGTCGTCGACGCCGCGGGCCCGGGCGCCGACTCGTGGATCGGCCGGCGCGTCGTCGCGGTACCGACCGGCGGGCACGGGGCGTACGCGCAGCAGGCCGTCGCGCCGGTCGCGATGACGTTCGACGCGCCCGACGCGCTCGACGACGACCACGCGGCTGCGTTCATGATCGCGTTCCACACCGCGCACCTCGCGCTGCACCGGCGCGCCGGGCTCCGCAACGGCGAGACGCTGCTCGTCCACTCGGGTGCGGGCGGTGTCGGCTCGGCCGCGGTGCAGCTCGGCGTCGCCGCAGGCGCACGCGTGTTCGCGACCGCGGGCGGCCCCGAGAAGACCGCGTACTGCCGGGCGCTCGGTGCCGACGTCGTGATCGACTACCGCACCGAGGACTTCGCGGCCGTCGTGCTCGAGGCGACGGAAGGGCGCGGCGCCGACGTCATCTGCGATCTCGTCGGCGGCGACGTCGCGCTCGGGTCGTTCCGCTGCATCGCGCGCGAAGGGCGCTACCTGGCGGCGGGCTTCTCGGGCGGGCAGGCGGGTGGCGAGGCCGGCCTCCCACCCCGCGCCATCAGCAAGGGCAACTTCTCGGTCGTCGGCGCCATGATGAGCTGGAACGACGACCCCTACCCTGCGGCGCGCGCCGCCGGGTTCAACGCGTTCGGGCGCGACGTCGGGCAGGAGACCCACGACGCGCTCGTCGCGCTGCTCGACGCGGGCGCGATCGCGCCGCGCGTCGGCCGCGTCGTCGGCTTCGACGAGATCCCGTCCGCGCTGGAGGACCTCGAGTCGAGGAAGACGATCGGCAAGAGCGTCGTGCACGTGACGCCGTGAGGAGGACGACGTGAACCTGGTCGACGCGCTGCGGACGACGGGCGCGATCCGCGAGTTTCGCCCCGAGCCGGTCCCCGACGACGTGCTCTTCCGCGTCCTCGACAACGCGCGGTTCGCGCCGAGCGGTGGGAACCGGCAGGGCTGGCGCGTGGTCGTGCTGCGTGACGGCGCGATCCGGCGTGCGGTGCGCGACCTGTACCTCGACGGTTGGTACGACTACCTCGCGATGCGCTCGCGCGGCCTGACACCGTGGGCGCCCGTCACCGACACCGCCGCCGAGCAGGCCGCGCTCGCGGATGCGCCCGCGATCCGCGACGCCGCGTCGAGCGGGCCGGGCGGGTTCGCCGAGCATCTCGACGAGGTTCCCGTCCTGCTCGCGCTCCTGGCCGACCTGCGCGCGCTCGCAGCGGTCGACCGCGGCTTCGACAGGTACACGTTCGCGGGCGGCGCGTCGGTCTACCCGTTCGCGTGGAGCGTGCTCCTCGCGGCGCGCGAGGAAGGGCTCCGCGGCGTGATGACGACGATGCCGATCCGTCGTGAGCCCGAGATGAAGCAGCTCCTGCGCGTGCCCGACGAGCTCGCGATCGCCGCGGTGCTCGCGCTCGGGTACCCGGTCGCCGAGCCGAAGCGGCTGGCGCGCGCGCCCGTCGCCGAGTTCACCACCGTCGACACGTTCGACGGTGCACGCTTCGCCGGCTGACGCCGGCACGGCGGTCGCGTCACGCGGGACGCAGCTCGACGAGACGCACGAGCGGGATCCGGCGGTCGGTGCGCGTCTGGTAGTCGTTGTAGTACGCGCGGTCGGCGGTCAGCCCGGCCCACGTCCGCTCGTAGTCCTCGCCCTCGAGCACCTGCGCGTCGGCCCAGAACGCGCCGCCCTGCACGCGCACGAGGACCTCGGGGTTCTTCTCGCGGTCCGTCAGGTTGAGGTACCACGCGGGGTGCTTCGGCGCGCCGGAGAACGAGGCGACCACCACACGGTTGCCCTCCGGGTCCATCCAGAACGGGAGCGCGACCTTGTGCTCGTTGCCGCTCTTGCGCCCGATCGTCCGGAGCACGACGTGGTGCATGCCCGCGAGGACCCAGATCTCGTCGGCGTCGGACGACTCCATCGCGGCGACGTGCTGCCGGCTGATGCCGGGGATCTCGTCGCGCGACGGCTCGACGAACGCCTCGTTGGCCTGGCCCTCCGGGCGTGTCTGCTCGCTGTCGGACATGGCGCGGCATCGTACGCGACCATGACCGCATGACGACCCTCGGACCGCGACGCATCGCGCTCGACGGGCCCGCGAACTTCCGCGATCTCGGCGGCTATCCGACGGTCGACGGGCGCACCGTGCGCTCGGGACGCGTCTTCCGCAGCGACTCGCTCTCGCACCTGAGCGATGCCGACGTCGCGCGCCTGGTCGACGGGCTCGGTCTCGTCACCGTGGTGGACCTGCGCGCCGCGAACGAGGTCGCGACGTACGGCCCCGCACCGCTCGCCGGTCGCGGCGTCGCCGTGCACCACCTGCCGATCGTGGACGAGACGCGTCGCCGGCCGGGCGACGGCGAGCCCGACCCCGTGTCGCGCCCGATGGCGGAGCTCTACGGGATGATGCTCGAGCGCTTCGCGGATCGGTTCGTCGGGGTTCTGCGGGTCGTCGCCGACCCGGTCAACCAGCCCGTCGTCTTCCACTGCGCGGCCGGCAAGGACCGTACCGGCCTCGTCGCGGCGCTCCTCCTCGGCGTGCTCGGCGTCGACGACGACGTGATCGCGCTCGACTACGCGACGACCGCCGAGCACCTCGACGAGCTGCTGGCGCGTCAACGGTCCCGAGGCGCGGCGGGCAACGAGGCGGGGAACGTCGACCCCGCGCTGCTCACCGCGGAGGCCCACGTGATGCGCGACGTGCTCGCGGGGATCACCACCGCGCACGGCTCCGTCACCGCGTACGTGACCCGGCACGGGCTCGACGCGCGCGAGCTCGCGTCGCTGCGCGCGAGGTTGCTGGCCTGATCGCGCGTCAGTCGTCGACGCCGGGCACGGCCTCGGGATGGTTGAACGAGCCACACCCGTTGCAGCGCAGGACCATCGCGTGGAGCTGGCCGGGCACGACGCCCGTCGTCAACACGCGGCCGCAGACGCCGCAGCTCATCGCGATGTGCGCGGTCGGCCCGATCACGAGCACGGTGCCGTGGTCCCCGGAGCGCGCCTGCACGACCGTCACACCGTCCTCCGGACGCGGCGGCGGCACGGGTCGCAGCGGGAACACGAGCACCGCACCGGTCTAGCGCGCGGAGGTGTTCCGAACGTGACTCCGGTGTGAACGATTGCGCGAACTTTGACGGGCCGCGTCAGCGGAGCGCGACGCCGCGCGCGATGTCCCACCCCGGCCAGTACGGCGCGCTCGGCGCCGCGGGCGGTGCACCCGAGCCGACCGCGAACGCGTGGAGCCCGCCCCAGCCGTCGACGGTCGCACCGCTCGTGCCGTCGGGCGCGAGCGCGACGCCGCGCGCGATGTCCCACCCCGGCCAGTACGGCGCGCCCGTCACCTGCGGCGGGTCGACCGTCGACGACCCGATCCGGAACGGGTGGAGACCACCCCACCCGTCGATCACGTAGCCGAACCTCCCGGAGGGGTCGATCGTGATGCCCCGCGCGATGTCCCACCCGGGCCAGTACGGCACGCCGGTCGCGGTCGGCGCCTTCCCCGAACCGATCGAGAACGGGTGCAGCCCACCCCAGCCGTCGAGCACGAAGCCGCCGGAGCCGTCGGGCATCAACGCGACGCCGCGGACGATGTCCCACGCGCGCCAGTACGCGTTCGACGTGATGACGGGCGCGCTGCCGGCGCCGGCGAGGAACGTGTGCAGGCCGCCCCAGCCGTCGGCGACGACACCCCACCCGCGGCCCGAGAACGCGACGCCGCGCGCGATGTCCCACCCCGGCCAGTACGGCGCGTTCGTGATCGTGACGGCCGAGGCCGACGTCCCGAAGGCGTGCAGGCCACCCCAGCCGTCGAGCGTCCAGCCGCTCAAGGCGCCGCCGGCCGGAGGCGCGGTCGTGGTCGTCGTGCTGGTCGACGTGCTGCTCGTGGTCGAGGTCGTCGTCGGGGGCGGCGAGCCGTTGACGGCGTAGTGCTGCACGTCGAAGCGCGTGCCGTTCTCGTCGATCGGCGTGACCGTGATCCCCGTGCTGTCGACGTCGACCTTGAGGAAGTGGAACACGGACGCCGAGGTGGTGTTGCCGGAGGGGCACGTGCGGCCACCGCTGCCGATGCCGAACGCGTCGTACGAGCTGCACATGTCGAGCGGCTCGGGCGTGGCGCCACCGCCGCCCGTGACGTAGCTGACCATCGGCGAACCGGGGATCATCGGCTTGTTGCGCTCGTAGAAGTGCGCGTGCCCGTTGAACACGATGTTCACGCCCGCGCGCGCGAGCACGCCCTCGAGACCGTTCTGCCCCTCGAGGAACTGGTCGCTCGTCTCGTGGCTGCTGTCGCTGTAGAGCGGGTAGTGGAAGAACGCGAACTTGATCGGCGTGTCGGCGTGCGCCGCGAGGTCCTGCTGCAGCCACTGCATCTCCGCGCCGCACGGTCCGCAGCCGGGCATCCCGTTCGACCAGTGGCCCTCGAAGTCGCTCTGGTAGCCACCGGTGCCGTCGGCCCACGCCGCCTGCAGCACGTAGAAGCGCGCGCTGCCCCAGTCGAACGCGTACCAACCGTCCGAGTACGTCCTCGACCCGGCCATCTGCGTGAGGCAGCAGTACGTCATCGGCCCGAACCGGCCACCCGACGACGCGACCACGGAGTCGACGGGCCAGTCGTCGAGGTGCACGTTGCCGTTCGTGAAGCCGTGGTTCCCGAACGCGGGGAAGCCCGGGGTCGTCGCGCCGATCTTGCCCCAGTAGTCGGGCGTGAAGACGTTGCCGCCGTCGACGTCGCCGTAGTCGGTCTGCGAGCCGTCGTTGTACGCGTTGTCGCCGACCGTCACGACGAAGTTCGGATTGCTCGCCGCGATCTGCGTGAACACCTTCGCCTCGTCGGGCGTGCCGGCACCCCAGTCGCCGATCACCGCGAACGAGAACGCCGAGCCTGCACCCGCCGCGGTGCGGAACGTCGGTGCCGCACCGGCGAGAAGGTCGGTCGTCCCTTGCAGCACGCGGTAGCAGTACGCGGTGTCCGGGGTCAGCCCGTTGATGCGCGCCCCCCACTGGTACGCGGTCGCCGTGCCGACCGTGATGCTCTTGCCGGTGGCCGTCACCGTGGACGTGCCGCACGACCCGCGCGCGGTCCCGTACGTCACGACCGGCGCGGGCGACTGCGTGTCCGTCGCGAAGTTGACGAGCATCGACGACGCAGACGCGTCCGTCAGGTACGGCGTGCGCAGCAGGCGCGGCCCGGCAGCGGACGCCGGGGCGGCGGCCAGGCCCAGGAGCGCGACGAACGTCGTCGTCGCGACGACCACACCCAGCGCCCGCCGGCTGCGCGCCGGGCTCGATCCCTGCCTCACCCTCGTGCCCCCGTCCCCGGTCGTGCCCTCGCCGACCCCGATGTCGCGCGCCACGGCCCGGGACCACCTGCCGGCGCCACGTTAGGGTCCCCTGATCACCGCGGAACAGGGCGCGCGCCGCGAAACGGGTGTTTCTCCCCGGAGCGTCAGGCCGCGGCGTGACGGCGGCGGGCGAGGACGGCCGTCGCCGCGGCCGCCAGGACGGCGCCGTAGAGCATCTCCAGGCCGAGGCGGTCGGGCGCCTCCCGCTGGATCGCGGTGTGGAACCGGTCGACGGCCCGGGGCAGCGGGCTCCGCCCGAGGAAGTGGCGGCCCGGCTTGTCGAGGTCGAGGAGCACCGCGCCGAAGATGGCGGCCGCCAGCGCCCGCCGGGGCGGGACGCCCGCGACGAGCGCGGCCGACAGGGCGCCGAGCCCGAGCAGCCCGTCGCGCTTCGCGATCACGAGGAACCGCTCGTGCGTGATCTCCGGATCACCCCAGTGCGGGGTGAGGTCCATCGCGACGTGCGACGCGACGCCGAGCGCGAACGCGGCGGCGGGGCTGCGCCGACAGGTCGTGCCGACGATCGCGCCCGCGAGGACGTGGCTCGTGACGAACATCGCGAACGTTTCTAGTCGCGGGACAGTGGCCAGCCCGCGCGCCGGACGCGCGCACCGGGGATGGGCATGGCGTGGACGGGTAGCCCCCGCGGCCGCGACGCTGCCCGCATGGCCGACCACGAACCGGACGCGCTGCTTGCCCTGATGCCGTTCGCCCAGACGTGCGGCGTGCGCCTCCTGACCACCACACCGGGCGAGGTCAGGGGCGAATTGGACTGGGCCGCCGAGCGCTGCACGACGGCGGGCGTGCTCCACGGCGGCGCGTTGATGACACTCGCCGACAGCCTCGGCGCCGTGTGCGCGTTCCTGAACCTGCCCGCCGGCGCGACGACGTCGACCATCGAGTCGAAGACGAACTTCTTCCGCGCGGTGCGCGACGGGACGGTCTCCGGCACGGCGAAGCCCGTGCACGTCGGGCGAACGACCATCGTCGTGCAGACGGAGCTCCGCGACGGGCAGGGCCGGCTCGTCGCGCTCGTCACCCAGACGCAGGCCGTCTTGCAGTAAGGGCCCAACGCCGCGCATTCGCGCGCGACGTGACCGGCCTGCAGCGCGTCGTACGCGGGCGGCAACACGTTGCCGCGAAGAGGGGTACTTCTGACGATCCCGCCTGCGCGGGCGCGTCCGTACGCTCGCTCGTGGGCGGGGTCCCGCGTCGGGGGGGCAGGGATCACGCGTGGCGGAGACCTGACGCGAAACGGCGGTACACATGTCCAGTCGGCGGATCCTCGTCTCGAGCGCGCTGCTCGGCGCGCTCGCGCTCGTCCTGTCGGGGTGCCTCTCCCCGTGGTCACCCCCGCCGGCGCCGGACCCGGCCACGTTCAGCAGTCACCTGACGCGCGCGCCGTACCTCACCGACGCCGTCGGGCTGCACGTGCTCGTCAACTGGGGCACCGACCAGTCCGGCACGGTCGGCTCGGTGAAGTGGGGCCCGTTCGACACCGGCAGCGGGACCTGCACGCTGTCGAACACCCAGACCGCGACGAAGCAGACCGTCGTCGTCGCGGCCGCGACCTCGTACCAGTGGAAGGCGCCGCTGACGCTGCCGAACGTCGGACCCTTCTGCTACCGCGTGTACCTCGGCTCGACCGACCTGCTCGGCACGGCGCCGTCGCTGCAGTTCGAGGCCAACGTGCAACCCGGCTCGACCGAGTCGTTCTCGTTCGACGTGATGGGCGACTGGGGCCAGGTCGACGCGAACGGCAACAACCCCGATCAGGCGAACCTGCTGTCGCAGGTGCGCACGAGCGGCGCGCGGTTCGTCGCCACGGTCGGCGACAACGGGTACCCGAACGGCAACCAGCAGAACTACGGGGACCTCCACCAGACCGGTGCCGACACGAGCGCGATCTACGGCCCGACGTTCTGGACCGTCCCCGGCACGTCGATCCCGATCTTCCCGACGGCCGGCAACCACGGCCTCACGACGAACGCGGGCGCGCACACCGACCTCGTCAACTGGCCGCAGGACGTCGCGGTCGCGTCGTCGAACGGTCGCTACACCGGCGACACGTACTGCTGCATCAACGGCACGACGTCGGTGAACTACACGAGCGCGTGGTACGCGTTCGACGCGGGGAACGTCCGCTTCTACATGCTCGACTCCGCGTGGGGTGACACGAACCCCGGGACCGCGTCGCCGTACGCGAACGACGCGGCAGCGCACTTCGCCCCCGGGACACCGGAGTACCAGTGGCTGCTGAGCGACCTGCAGGCGCACCCGACCGGGCTGAAGGTCGCCTTCTCGCACTACCCGGTGTACTCCGACAACAACACCCAGCCCTCGGACACGTTCCTGCAGGGACCGAGCAACCTCGAGGGGCTGCTCACCCAATACGGCGTGAACCTCTGGTTCAACGGTCACGCGCACGTCTACGAGCGCAACGTCCCGAGCGCGCCCGGCGCCCCCGTCACGTACGTGACCGGCGGCGGAGGCGGCACGCTCGAGCCGATGGGGACGTGCCACGCCTACGACGCGTACGCGATCGGCTGGTCGTACTCGTCGAGCAAGGGCTCGAAGTGCGGGTCGGCCGTCGCCCCGACGTCGACCAGCCAGGTGTTCCACTTCCTGAAGGTGACGGTGAACGGCACGTCGATCACGGTCACGCCGACGGACTCGCTCGGCCGGACGTTCGACGTGCAGACCTACGACTTCTCCAGCACCGCGCCGAACACGGTGATCGACGCCGCGCCCGCGTTGCAGACGAACGCGACGAGCGCGTCGTTCACGTTCCACGCGACCGCGACGCCGGCGACGTTCACGTGCAAGCTCGACGGAGGCGCCGCGACCGCGTGCACGAGCCCGGTCAGCTACTCAGGCCTCGCCCAGGGGACGCACACGTTCACGGTCGCGGCGTCGAACAGCGGCGGTACGGACCCGACGCCCGCGACGTACACGTGGACCGTCGACACGACCGCGCCGTCCGCACCGTCGGCCGTGACCGCGAGCGCGGCGTCGCCGACGTCCGTGAACGTCTCCTGGTCCGCCTCCACCGACAACGTGGGCGTGACCGCGTACGACGTGGCGCGCAACGGGACGATCGTCGGGTCGGTCGGCGGCACGTCGACGTCGTTCACCGACACGACCGCCTCACCGTCCACGACCTACACCTACTCGGTGCGGGCGCGTGACGGGGCCAGCAACGCGTCGGGGTTCACCGCCGCAGCGCCGGTGACGACGCCGAGCTCCGTGGTCCCGATCTTCAGTGACGGGTTCGAGTCGGGGAACCTCTCGGCGTGGACGTCGTCGTCCGGCCTGACCGTCGAGGGCACGACCGTCCACTCGGGGACGAAGGCGGCCGAGGGCAACACGACGAACGGTGCGACGTACGCGAAGAAGACGCTGTCGTCGACCTACACGGACGCGTACGCGCGCATCTACTTCGACATCCCGAGCTCGTCGAGCCAGGTGAACCTGCTGCGGTTCCGTGACGCATCGGGCAACTCGCTCGGATACCTGTTCGTCAGCACGTCCGGGACTCTGGGTCTGCGCAACGACGTCGCGGCCACCACGACGACGAGCACGACCGCCGTGTCACCGGGCTGGCACGCACTCGAGCTGCACATGCGCGTGAACGGCACGTCGAGCACGATCGACGCGTGGCTCGACGACGTCCACGTCGACTCGCTGTCGTCGACGACGGCGAACCTCGGCACAGCCGCGGTCGGGCAACTGCAGATCGGCGAGGTGCAGACGGGCCGCACGTACGACGTCGTGTTCGACGACGTCGCGTTCGCGACCCAGCACATCGGGCTGTAGCCGCTGCTTGTGTGGTTCGGCCGGGTGTCACCGGGCCGAACCACACAAGGTCGCTACGCAGGGTTCGGCACGGGACCGGTCCAGCCGGGGAGCAGACCGTGCTCCCACGTGAGCTCCTGCGCGCGCACCGTCTGACCGTCGAGCGCCGCGGCCTCGGGTGCGGTCGCGAGCCAGGCGACCGCGGCGCCCACAGCATCGGGTGGCGCGGCCGCGCTCGCGTCGAAGCCGTACTCCCCCATGTCGATCGCCATGCGCTCGGTCGCGACGAACCCGGGGTCGACGTTGACCGCGACGACGCCGGTGCCCGCGAGCTCGCGGTGCAGCACACCGGCGAAGCGGTGGATCGCGGCCTTCGACATCGCGTACCCGAGCCCCCAACCGCCCTCGCCCGCCGCCGCGGGCGGGTCGATCCACGCGACGCTCGACGTGACGTCGGCGACCAGCCCGCTCCCGCGCTCCACCATCTGGGGGAGGACGAGCCGCGCGAGCACGAGGGGCGCCATGACGTTCGCCTCGAGGTGCTTGTCGAGGAGCTCGATCGGCGTGTCGAGGAACCGGTCCATGTGGCCCGGCCCGATGTAGCGCCCGTTGTTGACGAGGACGTCGACGCGACCCCACCGCTCGAGCACGGTCGCGACGGCGGCGCCGAGCGACGCCCGGTCGAGGAGGTCCGCGGGCAGCGCCAGCGCGTCACGTCCCTCGCCGCGCACGAGCGCCGCCGTCGAGTCGAGGCTGCCGGGCAGTGGGCGCGTGTCGCTCTTGGCCACGGTCGACGAGTGCTCGCGTGCCTCACCCTCACGGACCGTGCGCGCCGTGACCGCGACGTCGAACCCAGCCTTGGCGAGCCAGACCGCGCACGCCTTGCCGATCCCGCGGCTCGCGCCGGTCACGAACGCGACGCGTCTCGTCACTGCTTCGTCTCCTCGATCCCCAACGCGCGCGCCCACTCGAGGTTCACGCGCGCGGATCCGACGTGCGCGATGTGCACGACGTGCCCCTCGCCCTGGTTCGGGTCGCCGTACGTCACCGTCGTCCCGTCGCGCTCGGCTTCGCGCGCGAGACGGTCGAGGTCCTGCCAGTACGCGACGTCCTCGCGCGACGGCGTGAACACCTCGTGCACGAGCGGGACGTGCATCGGGTCGCCGAGCATCATCCCGTAGTAGCCGAGATCACGGAGCTGCTCCGCCCACGCGCGGAGGCCGTCGAGGTCGTCGCGCGCACCGCCCCACATGCCGCTGATCGGGTAGCGGATCCCGGCCGCGCGCGCATCGACGAGCACCTTCGACCGCAGGAACAGCGTCTCGCGACCCTCGGCCGTCCACCGGTAGCCGAGCGCCTGGTGGATGTCGCCGAAGCGCGAGACCGCGCCGCCCATGTACGCGACGCGCGGCGACGCGACCGCGATGTCGTACGCGTTGCGGATCGCGTCGGCAGTCTCCAGGATCGGGTACACCGCGGTCGACCCCGGGACGAGACCGAGATCCGCCTCCGTGCACGTCAGCAGCGCATCGATCCCGTGCACGTCGGCGGGACCGTGGACCTTCGGCACGAGCACCCCGGTGAGCGACCGGCCCATGACGGCACGGAGGTCCTTCAACGTCTGTCCGGTCGGCGGCGGTTGCACGCGCGCGAACACGAGCGGCGTCCGCGTGCCGGCGGGAGGCAGCCCGTCGAGGACCTCCCGTACGACCGCGCGGGCCGCATCACGCGCACGCTCGGGGAACGGCGTGCGCGGCTCCTCGAGGTCGATCACGATCGAGTCGGCGCCCGACGCGAGCGCGTGCTCGATGCCGTCGCGCCGGTCGCCGGCTACGAACAGCACCGAGCGCAGCGGCCGGGCCCGCGTCTTGGCGGCGTCACCGGTCACCGCGCACCTCGGGCTGCAGCGCGCGGACCGCGCCCTCGCACGCGGTCCCGTCGAAGAACGCCGGATTCGTCCGCGTGTGCAGCCGGACCGCGTTCTCGAACACGAGCTCCCGGAACGCACGCGCGTCGAGCAACCCGCGCTCGACGAGCTCGTAGGCCTCCGGCACCGGCTCCGTCATGTCGGGCACGTCCCAGTGCGAGATGTCCGATCCGAGGACCGGCCGCATCCGCGCGCCGAGCGGGTTGACGTCCTCCCGGAAGGCCCAGGTGACGAGCGGGTCGTCGGCCTCGCACCCGAAGTAGAAGTTGTCGACGAACAGGTCGCGCAGCTCGTGCTCCTCGGTGATGCCGCACGCCTCGAACTCGTCCAGCACGGCGGGCCGCGCCGCCGGCCGGGCGTAGAACGCGCGCAACCGGTCGAGCTGACCCCGGACGGTGTCGTCGCCGTACTCCGCGAACCACCCCATGAGCGCGTCGACGTCGAGCCGGTCCGGATCGAGACCGCCGATCGCGTCGCGGTTGCGCTTCTCCCAGTGGCCGACGAGGCCCGCGTACAGCGCGCACGCCCACGCCACACCACCTTCGAGGAAGCCGATGTTGAGCGCCGGGAACCGTCGGGTCACACCGGCGAGGAACAGGGACTTGCACAGTGACTCGTGCGCGGCCGCGAGCCCGTTGACGTGGTTGAACACGTAGTTCGAGATCGAGCGCGTCACACGATGGTGCTGCAGCGCGCTGTGCGCGACGGGCGCGACACCGAGCTCGACGCACGCGGCCCAGAACGGGTCGTAGTCGTGCTCGCTGTCGAGCCCGAACATGTCGAGCCGGTAACCGTCACGCCCGACGGGACGGCGCGCGTACCCGGCGATGAGCACGGACTTGAAGCCGAGCTCACCGACCGCGTAGCACAGCTCCTCGACCGCCTGCGCGGGCGTGTTCATCGGGACGAGCGCGCCGACGGTGCACCGGTCCTGGTACGGCGAGAACACGCGCGCGTGGTAGCGGTTGACGGCACGGCACAGCGCGGACGACAGCTCCTCGTCGGTCACCTCGAAGAACGCCAGGCTCGTCGACGGGTAGAGGATCGTGAAGTCGATGCCGAGCTCGTCGAGCCGCTCGTACAGCAGCGCGGGCAGGTGCGCGGTCGCGCGGTCGCGCGCGTCGTGGGTCGGCCATCCCCACCACGAGGGCATGGCGCGCCACTGCGCGCGGACGGAGGGATCCGCCCGGTCGGCGAGGTTCGACGCGGTGTCGGTCGGCGCGGCGCCGCTCGCGACGTAGCGGTCGCGCAAGCCGGCACCCCCCGCCTCCTCCAGATAGGTGAGCAGCTCGTCGTCGAGCAGCGGCCCGATCTCGACGAAGTGGCCGTCGGCGTCGACGACCGGGTGGTCCAGCGCGGCCCGCACGGTCGCAGCACGGCTCGTCGTCTGGGTCATGGGGAGATATTTTCGTCGGCTCCCTCGGGCCGGGCCGTCCCCCGCATCCGCGCACGGCCCGACTTCGTCCGCACATTCCTCGACGGCCGGCGGGCGCACGCCGCACGAATGAGGCGGGCGGCCCATTGTCCGACGGCTCTGTCGCGCGGATAGTGGTCGCACGTCGTCCCCGGGTGGCCACCCGGGCGGCGCGGGCGACGCTGTGAACCACCGGCTGCAACTGGTCGCCTTGGCCGGCGGGGAGCGAGAGGCGAAACCGACGCCCTGTCGTGTTCACCTCGAGCTCCAAGGAGACAACGTTGCGCCATTGGAAGAAGCTCGCGGCCCTCGGGGTCGCGCTCGTCACGTTCGCCGGCATCGGGCTCGCGTGGGCGGCCTGGACCGCCGGCGGCACCGGCAGCGGCTCGGCCAAGGCCGGGACCGCGAAGGCACTCACCACGTCGGACGCGTCGGCGTCGGTCGTGAACCTGCTCTACCCGAGCGGTTCGGCGGACGTCGCGGTCACGATCAACAACCCCAACCCGTACCCCGTCACCGTCTCGTCGGTCACGGGCAACGGCGCCATCACGTCGGGCAACACGACGTGCGACGCCAGCAACGGCGTCACGTTCACGAACCAGACGGGCCTGTCGATCGTCGTCCCGGCGAACGGCAACGTCACGAAGGTCTTCGCGAACGCGGCGTCGATGAGCAACGCCTCGGTCGACGCCTGCCAGGGCCAGACGTTCACCATCCCGGTGAGCATCAGCGGCGCCAGCAGCTAGCACCCCGACGGCCCGGAGCGCGTTCCCCCGCGCTCCGGGCCGCCGTCACTCCTCCCACAGTCCGCCCGCCCGCCCGACCTTCGATCATCCGGAGCCCCGCAGCCCATGCACCGCTCGAGACCGACCAGGATCACCGCCACGGTCGTCACGGTCGCCGTGATCGCCGTCCTCGTGGTGCTCGTGGTCAGCCACGCGCGCACGCGCCGGCAGGACGCGATGGCGGGCACCCACGGCGCGTCGAACGCGCCGACGGTCCACACGGACGACGCCACACCGCACCCGTTCAGCCTGCGCGGTGAGGTGGACGGGCTCTATCCGAGCGCGACCCGCACGCTCGCGGTGCGTGTCGACAACCCCAACGCGATCCCCCTGCGCGTGACCACGGTCGCCGTGACCGTGCACGACGCGTCGCCGCGCTGCCTCGCGACGAACCTCGCGACGTCGGGCTTCTCGGGCGCGCTCGTCGTGCCCGCGCGCGGCTCGGACTCGATCGGCGTGACCGTGCGCATGGCGCGGACCGCACCCGACGCGTGCCAGGACGCCACGTTCCCGCTGACGCTCTCGGCTCAGGCGGCGAAGGCGTGAACGCCCGGCGGGTGCAGCAGCTCCTCGTCGCGACGGTCATCGCCGTGCTCGCGGCCGCGTCGCTCGACACGGTCGCGTACGCGGCGTGGCAGGCGCACGGCGCGAGCACGACCGCGTGGGGGAAGGCCACCACGATGCCGTCGGGTCCGACACCGAGCGCGTCGGCCTCCGGCACATCGGTCACCGTCTCGTGGAGCACGGTGAAGGTCGGCGGATCGCCCGTCGGCGGCTACGTCGTCAAGTCGTACGACGCCACGACGAACGTGCCCCGCACGGTCGGCGCGTCGTGCTCGGGCACCCTCACGACGACGAGCTGCACGGAGACGAACGTGCCGTCGGGCTCGTGGCGCTACACGGTCACACCTCACAGCGGGAGCTGGACGGGCGCCGAGAGTGCGAAGAGCGCGGCCGTCACCGTCGCGGGCGTCGACCACTTCTCGGTCAGCGCACCGTCGTCGGCGACCGCCGGCAGCGGCTTCAACGTGACCGTCACCGCGCGCAACGCGTCGAACGCGACGCTCACGACCTACCGCGGGACCGTCCACTTCTCGAGCAGCGACGCCCAGGCGACGCTGCCCTCCGACTACACGTTCACGGCATCCGACAACGGTGTGCACACGTTCTCCAACGTCACGCTCGCGACGGCGGGGACGATGACCGTCACGGTGAACGACACCGTCACGACGAGCGCGACGGGGAGCGACAGCGTCGCCGTGAGCGGCGCCGGCCTGGACCACTTCACCCTGACGAACCCGGGCTCACAGACGGCCGGCCAGGCGTTCACCGTGACGGTCGCCGCGCTCGACGCGTACGGCAACCCGGCCAGCGGGTGGACGTCGACGAACGGGTGCGTGACGTTCTCGGGTCCGTCGAGCAGCCCGGGCGGCAACGCGCCGACCTACCCCGCCAACAAGAGCTGCAGCAGCGGGACGAGCCGGCTCTCGTTCGACTCGAACGCCCAAGCCAGCGCGTCGATCACGCTGACCGATGCCGGCAGCACGACGCTGACGGTCTCGAACGGCACGAAGTCCGGGACGACCACGTTCACGGTGCTGACGACGACGGCCGCGAAGCTCGCCTGGACGAACGCGTCGACCAACGGGACGCTGTCGAACCCGTGCCTCTTCACGTGCAGCGCGACCCACGTCAACAACAATGGTCTGTTCAGCGCGACGGTCAGCGTCACGGACACGTACGGCAACACCGTGACCGACGTCGGCACCGGCCGCACGGTGAAGGTCACGACGAACGGCGGCACGTTCACGGCGCCGACGTCCGGCTCGTCGGTCACGTTGACGATCAGCGCCACCGGGCCCGCCACGTCGACCGCGAGCTTCACGTTCGATGGCCAGACCTCGTTCTTCCCGTGGACCGACAACCTGACCGCGGCAACGCAGTCCGGTCCGGTCTACTCGCAGGCGACGGCAACCGTCTCCAAGTAACCGATCGCGCCGGGAGGCCGTCGCGAGGTGGGGCCCATCCCCCTGGGGCCCCACCTCGTGACGTGCTAGACGGACCGCATGGGTGCGCTCCTGCATGCCGCGCGCCGCGTTGCGCGCGCGGTCCGACCGCTCGTCACGATCACGGCACCGCCCGACGGCGTCGTGGTCGAGCACGACGTCGAGGTCCGCGTGCGCGACGGCACGATCCTGCGCGTCAACGTCTTCCGCCCGGCCCGCGACGGTCGGTTCCCGGTCCTCATGTGCGCGCACCCGTACGGCAAGGACCGGCTCCCGCGGCGGCGCGGCGCCCGATACGCGATCCCGCGGCAGTTCCGGTTGCTCCCGCAGAGCGTCCCCTTCACGGTCTCGGCGTGGGCGGGCTGGGAGGCACCCGACCCGGGGTACTGGGTGCCGCGTGGCTACGTCGTCGTGAACGGCGACCTGCGCGGGTGGGGTCGCTCCGACGGCGTGGGCGAGCTCCTCTCCGAGCAGGAGGCCGACGACTACCACGACCTGATCGAGTGGGCGGCGGGACAGCCGTGGTCGACCGGCAAGGTCGGGCTGAACGGCGTCTCGTACCTCGCGATCTCGCAGTGGGGCGCGGCGTCGCGCCGCCCGCCGCACCTCGCGGCGATCTGCCCGTGGGAGGGCTTCGTCGACGCGTACCACGACTTCGCGCGGCGCGGCGGCGTGCGCGAGGACGGGTTCGTCATCATGTGGACCGCGCTGCTCCGGCTGCAACGCCGGAGCCCCGTCGACCTGCGCGCGCAGCAACGACACCGCCCGCTCTTCGACGAGTGGTGGCGTGCGCGCGTGCGCGACGTCGAGCGCGTCGAGGTCCCCGCGCTCGTGTGCGGCAGCTTCTCGGACCACTGCCTGCACAGCAGCGGGACGTTCGAGGGGTTCGAACGCATCGGCTCGACTGACAAGTGGCTGTACACCCACCGGGGACCGAAGTGGGCGATCTACTACTCGCCCGAGGCGCTGGCCTTCCAGGACCGCTTCTTCGGTCACTTCCTGAAGGGCGAGGTCAACGGGATGGAGCGGGTCCCGCGCGTCCGCGTCGAGGTGCGCGAGGACGCGCGCACCGTCGCCGGCGTGCGCGGCGAGGACGCATGGCCGCTCCCGGGCACGCGCTGGACCGCGCTCGCGCTCGATGCCGCGACGGGCACGCTCCGCCCTACGCCGGTCGGTGCAATCTCGTCGGCGTCGTTCGCGACGCGTCACGGCTCGCTGCGCTTCGTCTGGACGCTCACCGAGGACACCGAGCTGACGGGCCCGATGTCCGCTCGCCTGCACGTCGAGGTCCGCGACGCGCGCGACGTCTTCCTGTTCGTCGGTGTGCGCAAGCTCCGCGGCGGACGACCCGTCGGCTTCGAGGGCTCGTACGGCTTCGATCGCGACCTCGTCACGCACGGGATGGTGAAGGCGTCGCTGCGCGCCGTCGATCCCGACCGGTCGCGGCCGGGACGGCCGTGGCACGCGTGCGAGCGTGCCGAGCCGTTGCGTCGCGGCGAGATCGTCGCGGTCGACGTCGCGCTCGCGCCGTCGGCGACGCTGTTCCGCGCGGGTGAGCAGTTGCGGCTCGACGTGCGCGGCCGGTGGTTCTTCCCGCGCAACCCGCTCCTCGGGCAGTTCCCCGCCGGCTACGAGCGCAGCCCGCGCGGCACGTGCGTCGTGCACACCGGCGGCCGCTTCGACAGCGCGCTCCACGTGCCCGTCGTCGCGCGCGACGTGGGATCCCGGGGGTAGCGCCGGAAGGGGATCCTTGTTCCGCGCGCGCCGCGGTGGTCTCATGGTGCGGGCGCGGGGAAGGGGTGGGCAACGGTGGTGCGACTGCACCGGCGCTGGCGTCGCGCGCGAACCAACGACGACCAACTGCTCGTCGCCGCGGTGGTCGCGGCGGTCCTGTTCGTGGGCGCGGCGACGTTCGCGGTCCTGCACCCCGCGAGCGGTGATCACGAGTCCGCCCGCGTCACGACACACGACGACGCGTCGACGACCACGATCGGCGTCCAGGTCCTCGGTGAGACGGTGACGACCGCGCCACCGACACCGCCGACCGTCGCGCTCTCCCGTCGCGCGACCACGACGCGTTCGCCGTCACCCGACCTCGGGTGGCTCGCGGCCGTCCTCGCCCGGCTCGGCTCCGCCCCGAACGCGACCGCGGCAACGGCGCCGACCACGACCACGACGTCGGCGACCGCAGCGCCGTCGTCGACGACGACCACGGTTCCCCCGACGACGTCGACCACCGAGGCGACGACGACGACAACCGGTTCGCACGGAGGGCACTGACCGCGACACTGTCCCGCCATGCCGACGTTGCTCGTCGTCCACCACACCCCGTCGCCGGCGATGCACGCGATGTTCGAGGCAGTGCGCGCCGGCGCGACGACCGACCTCGTCGAGGGCGTCGACGTCGTCTTCCGTCCCGCGCTGAGCGCGACCGCGGTGGACGTGCTCGCCGCGGACGGCTACGTGCTCGGGACGCCCGCGAACCTCGGGTACATGTCGGGCGCGCTCAAGCACTTCTTCGATCAGGTGTACTACCCGTGCCTCGACGCGACGCGACGCCGTCCCTACGGCGTGTACGTGCACGGCAACAGCGACACGACCGGCGCGCTGCGCGCGATCGAGGTCGTGACGACCGGTCTCGCGTGGCGGCGCGTCCAGGAGCCCGTGAGCGTCGTCGGTGAACCGGGGCGCGACGACCTCGCCGCGTGCGAGGAGCTCGGCGGCGCGCTCGCCGCGACGCTCGCGCTCGAAGCGGCGCCGTGACCGACAGCCTGCTCGTCGTCGGAGAGGTCGTCGTCGACCTCGTGGTCGACGGTTTGGACGTCGCGTCCACGCCGCTCGCGGTGCGCGCGCATCCCGGTGGCAGCCCCGCGAACGTCGCGGTCGCCGCCGCCGGGCTCGGCATCCCGACCGCGCTCGCGGCGCGCATCTCGCGTCACGGCTTCGGCCCGTGGCTGCGTGCGCATCTCGTCGCGTCGGGCGTCGACGTGTCGGCATGCGTGGACGTCGACGAGCCGTGCTCCGTCGCGGTCGTGACCAGCGACGTGTCCGGGGTGCCGCGCTACTCGCTCCACGTCGACGGCGCGGCCGACTACCGGTGGCGCGCGGACGAGCTGCCCGATGTCGCCGGCCTCGCGGCCACGGTCGTCCACACCGGGTCGCTGGCCGTCGCGCTCGGTCCCGGCCGCGACGTGCTGGCCGCGTGGCTCGCGCGTGTCCGGGCACACGGCCGTGCCGTCGTCTCGTTCGACCCGAACGTCCGCGAGACGACCGCCGACCCCGATCGCGTCGACGCGCTCGTGCGTCACGCGCACCTCGTCAAGGCGAGCGACGAGGACCTCGCGATGCTCTGGCCCAGGACCGACCCGCTCGAGGTCGCCGCGCGCTGGCTCGAGGCCGGCGTCGAGCTGGTCGTCGTCACGCGTGGCCCCGCGGGCGCCGTCGCGCGCTCGCGGGACGGTGCGCGCGTCGTCGAGCGACGCGCGCCGACCGTGACGGTCGTCGACACCGTCGGTGCGGGTGACGCGTTCACGGCGGGGCTGCTGCAGGCGCTCGCGGCGCGCGGTGCGCTGCGTGCCGGCGGGCTCGCGATGCTCGGCGACGCGCAACTGGCGGCCGCGCTCGACGCCGCGAACGAGCTCGCCGCGCTCAGCTGCGCGCGCCGCGGCGCCGGGCCCGGCGCGCCCGTCGAGCCTCGGCGCTCCCCGCGTGTGTGCTGAGGTCCACGATCAGCGCGACGACCACGAGGATCCAGCCGAAGCCGCGCACGCCGTGACCGGGCGCGTACGCAGCGGCCCACGCGAGCGTCGTCCAGGGCAGGAAGAAGAACCCGACGGCCGCGATCCAGAAGCGGTCGAAGGCCACGCTCATCCTGCTCGTGAACAGCCAGACGAGGAAGATCGCGAGACGCGGCGAGATCCACGCCGCGAGAACGAGCAGGCACCCGCAACCCACGATGCGGAACACTACGTGGGCATGGAGACGATCGCCCCGGTCCCGTTCCCCGATGCACCCCGGCTCGACCCGCCCGACGACGACGAGGTCCGCCTGATCGTCGGTGGGTACAACGGCGCGCTCGCGACCGGTCACCCGCTCACGGACGTCCAGCGCGCGGTGATCGACGCGTTGACGGAGTCGATGACCGGCCGTGCGGTGGACGTCGCGACGGCCACGCCCGTCGGCCCGCGCGAGCTCGCCGAAGGCCTCGCACGCCGCGACCACCGGTTCCGCACGCGGATCTTCCAGACGATCCTGCTCGCCGAGCTGCTGCTCGTCCCGCTCCCGCGCGAGGTCAGCGAGCGCGTCGAGCAGTACGCAGCATGGCTGGGTGTGTGCGACGACATGCAACGCGTCGCGCGCGACGTCGCACGCGGCTCGCTCGGTCTCGCGCTCATGGACTTCCGGCGCTCGGGTTACTTCGAGCACCTGCTCGCGACGCCTCCGGACCACCTGCACGCGTCCGACGCCCTCGAGGACGCGTGGCAATTCGCGTGCGACGACGCCGCCCTCGCGCGGCGCTGGGCCGATCTCGAGGACTGCCCCGCGGGCTCGCTCGGGCACGAGGTGTGGAAGTTCTACCGGGCGCGCGGGTTCACGTTCCCGGGTCTTCCGCAGAGCGCACCGCCGACGCTCGCGCAGCACGACTGGGTGCACGTCCTCGCCGACTACGGGTCGACCGTCGAGTGCGAGATCGAGGTGTTCGGCTTCATCGCGCGCGCCAACGACGACCCGCGTGCGTTCTCGTTGCTCGCGATGGTGCTCGGCCTGTTCGAGACCGGATACCTCCACGACGCCGCCAACCTGTTCGAGTACGACCGCGGTCACCTGTCGCGCGACGCCCGGCGCATGGCCACGCGGCTGGCCGACGCGATGTACCGCGGGGCCATGGTCGGGACCTACCTCGACGCGCACGGGCGGTGCGCGGACACGGACCTGCTCACGATCGACTGGTTCGCGCACGCGTCCCGACCCATCGACGCCGTACGCGCGGACTTCGGCGTGCTGCCCAAGTCGGCGGCCGCGATCGGAGCCGGCTCCGTGTCGCCGTGGGAGCGCGGCGGCATCTCGCCCTTCCAACTCGGGCAAGGACGCGCCGCCGCCGAGGCGGCCGGCCGCGCGTACGACTCCTACGGCGCGTCCGTCGCGTAGGAGCTGACCGCGTTCAGCGGTTGTAGACGTCCTTGCCGAAGCACTGGAGCCCCGGCGCGCCGGCGAAGCCGAGGTGGTCGAGGCCGAAGACGTTCTCGATGCTGCACAAGAGCGCGTAGTGGTTGTACGGCGTGCCGTTCGTCGACCCGGGCTCGACCGCGGACGACACGAGCAGCGCGCCGATCCGCCCGCCGCCGGGACCGTCGCCGCCGGGCTGGCTCGTGTTCGGTGACGGGGGCGTGTTGCAGCACGCGGTGGAGTCCGACGTCTCCGCCTCGTCGAACGTGACGACGAGCAGCCCGTCGTGCTGGTAGGCGGGCGAGGCGAGGATCCTCGGGACCCACTGGCTCAGGAACCGGTCGGCGGACACGAGACCGCCGGGCTGGCCGTCGGCGCAGGGCGAGTCGTGCCCGTCGTTGCAGACGTTCGGCGTGATGAACACGAGGTTCGGCGTCGTCGCCACGGACGCGAGGTCGCCGGGGAGCCGGTCGAGCGGGACGTCGTTCTGGTTGCACGCCGGGGAGTCGATGATCGAGTGGAAGTACACGAACGGGTTGTGACGCGTCGCGTACTGGTCACCCGCGGTCGGGCGGATCGTGTGGTCGGTGCTGCCGATCGCCGGGTGGCGGCACGTCTTGGGCTCGGTGGACGAGTTGCCCATGTCCTCCATGTAGCCCTTCCACGTCTTCCCGGCGGCGACGAGCTGGTCCGCGATCGTCTTCACGGACGCGGGGTACACGCAGCCCTTGCCGAGCGCCTGACCGTCCGCGCCGACTCCGGTCTGTGCGAACTCGGTGTAGGTCGTGCAGTCGGCCTGTGTGCTCGGGTTCGGTGACTGGCCGCTGATCTGCGCGATGTAGTTGTCGAGGCTCGCGTGACCGATCCCGTAGTAGTTCGTCAGCAGCTCGCCCTTGGCGCGCAGCGTCGTGTTCAGGTAGTGCGCCTTCGAGCCGGGCCCCCAGGTCTGGTCGTAGCTCTTGTTCTCGAGGTTGATGACGAAGACGTGACCGATCGTCGGCGTCGCGGCACCGGAGGCCTTCGCGGTCGTCGTCGTCGACGACGGCGACCCGGATGACGACTTCTTCGACGAGCCCGACGAACCCGACGAGCACGCGGCCGCGACGAGCGCGACCGCGACGGCGGCACACAGCAGGCGAGCACGCATGGGCGCAACGTAGCGCGGCGCTCTCGACGCGCCCCGTCATCCGAGCGCGACGGCGATCGCGTGCAACGCGAGACCCGCGAGCGCGCCGACGACCGTGCCGTTGATGCGGATGTACTGGAGGTCGGGGCCCAGCAGCAGCTCCAGCCGGCGGGCGGTCTCGTCGGCGTCCCAGCGCGCGATCGTGCCGGTCACGAGCCCGCGGATCTCGGCGTCGAAGTGGGTCGCGACGTAGCGGACGGCGGACTCCGTCGCGTCGTCGATCGCGCCGGCGACGGTCGGGTCGTCGCGCATGCGCGCGCCGGCAGCGGCGATCAGTGCAGCCGTCCGCGCTCGCAGCTCGGAGCCCGGATCGGCTGCCTGCGCGCGCAGTCGTTCCTTGGCGTCCGACCACGCGGACGCGACCCACTCGCGCAGTTGCGGGTGCGCGAGCACGTCCGACTTGAGCTGCTCGCCGCGCGCGCGGAGCGAGGGCGACGTCTCGAGCTCGGCCGCGAACGACACGAGACGCGTGTCGAAGTACCGGCGGAGCGCGCTGTCGTGGTCGCCGACCATCTCGTGCAGCGCGTCGCGCGCGCCGTCGAGCAGGCGGTCGAAGATCCGCTCCTCGATCGACATCGGCAGCCACCACGGCGCCTGCGCGAGGAACCGCGACCGCAGGTCGGCGCGGTGCTCGTCGAGGAACGCGTCGAGCGACCGGAGCGCGGCGTCGAGGGCCTTCTCGTGACGCCCGTCCTCGGTGAAGAGCCGCAGCGCGCGGCCGGCGATCGGCGCGAGCGGCACCGCGTCGACCTGGCGGCGGACGAGGTCCTCGATCGTCGTGTGCACGTCGTCGTCGCGGAGCAGGTCGACGACGGTCGTCGCGGCGTCGGCGACGTCACCGGCGAGGCGCTGCGCGTTCGCGGGCTGCGTCATCCACGTGGCGAGACGGTCGACGACGTTCGCGGCCCGCACCCGTTCGAGCAGCGCGTCAGGCGACAGGAAGCTCTCCCGGATGAAGTCGCCCAGCGTCTCCGCGAACTGGTCCTTGCGCTCGACGACGATCGCGGTGTGCGGGATCGGCAGGCCGAGCGGCCGGCGGAACAGCGCGGTCACCGCGAACCAGTCCGCGAGACCGCCGACCATGGACGCCTCCGCGGCCGCCTGCACGTAGCCGGCCCAGGTCGAGTGGCCGCCCCGGGCCGTCACCACGAGGAACACGACCGTGACCCCGGCGAGCAGCGCGGTCGCGCGTCGCTTCGTGACCGTCAGCCGGTGACGGCGCGCGGGTTCCGAGCTGACGGCGGGCGGCGCCGGGGTGCTCACTGCCCGAAGGTCTACCCCGGTGGCGCCGTCGCGGCTCCTGCACGCGCCACCGCGCGTGCCGCGAGCTCGAGGTGGGGCCAGGCGAGATCGGGCGGCAACCCGCCGACGAGCGGCTGCAGCTGGAGCACGCCCTCGCGCCGGATGGTGGCGACTGCCTCGTCGGGCGTGATCACGCGGAACGCGGTGCCCGCGCGCAGCTCGTCGACCGTGGACGCGGACGTCACCATCGCGATGCCCGTGCGGCCGCGGTTCCACTCCGCGTACGCGCGCGCGTCGTTCAGCATGTACGGGCCGAGCTCGTGCCACGCGCGGTCGGGGTCGTCGGCGACGAAGAACGTGGACGAGTCGGGCGGCGGGATCATGCAGCCGACCGGGGTGACGCCGACGCGTGCCGCCTCGGCCTCGTACTCCTGCGCGAGCGTGTCGTCGGTCGTGTCGGCGAGGAACGCCATGCCGAGACGCGCCGCGCGGCGCGCCGCCCCCGGCGTCCCGCCCCCGCCCATCAGCATCGGACCGCCGGGTTGGAGCGGCGCCGGCGTGACGCGGACGCGCCGGCCGTCGTGCTCGAACGGCTCGCCCGTCCACGCCGCGCGCAGGATCGCGATCCTCTCCTCGACGAGCCGCGCGCGTCGCGACTTGTCCACACCGAACTGCTCGAACTCCTCGTCCCGGTAGCCGAGCCCGATCGTGTACGAGACGCGGCCGTTGCTCATCAGGTCGAGCACCGCCATGTCCTCCGCGAGCTTGACGGGCTCGTAGAAGAGGACGAGCAGGGCGGCGACCATGATCGGCGTCGTCTCGGTCACCGCGGCCATGCCCGACGCGAGCACGAGCGGCGACGGAAGGTACCCGTCGTCGGCGGCGTGGTGCTGCGAGACGACGAGCGACATGCACCCGTTGTGCTCGCCCCACTCGGCCATCTCGAGCGCGGCCCGGTAGAGCGCGGCGCGCGTCGCGCCGTCTCCCCCGGCCGTCCGCATCGCGAACCGCATCAGGAGCATCGAAAGGTCATAGCCGCGCGCAGCGCGCCCGGGCCAGCGGCCGTTGCGTCCATGCGTCGTTCGTCGTCGTCTGACGACGTCCAGCGACGCATGGACGTCGGGGGAGTTACGACCCCGCGGCGGCGAGACGGGGCGCGACCCCGGGACGGGTCGCGCGACGCAGCGCGTCCTGCATGGCGCGTGCGCTCGACGGGCGTGCGTCCGGGTCGCACGCGAGCGCGTGCAGCATCAGCGCCTCGACGGCCTCGGGGACGTCGGTGCGCGGGATCGGTGGGACGGGGGCCTGCTGGTGCGCCATCGCGAGCTCGAGCAGGCTCCGGCCCGTGAACGGCGGCTTGCCCGCGAGCATCTCGAACAGGACGATGCCGACCGAGTAGAGGTCGGACGCCGGCGACGCGAGACGGCCCTCCGAGCGCTCGGGCGCGAGGTACATCGGCGTGCCGACGACCTGACCGGGACGGGTGACGGCCGACGACGGGTCCTGCACGGTCTTGGCGAGCCCGAAGTCGGCGAGCTTCACGGTGCGGTCGTCGGCGAAGAGGATGTTGCCCGGCTTCACGTCGCGGTGGACGAGCCCGCGCTCGTGCGCGGCGGCGAGCGCGCCGAGCACCTGGTCGGTCAGCGCGACGGCCTGCCGCACGCTCAACGGCCCGACCCGCTTGAGCACGTACGCGAGGTTCGGGCCGCGGACGAGCTCCATGACGAGGTAGAGCCGGCCCCCCTCCTCGCCGGCGTCGAAGATGCGCACGACGTTCGGGTGACTCAGGCTCGCGGCGACGCGCGCCTCCCTCACGAAGCGCGCGATCCCCTCGGCGTCCGCGCTCTCGGTCCGCAGCAGCTTGATCGCGACGTCGCGGTCGAGCACGACGTCGTGCGCCTCGACGACCTGCGCCATGGACCCCGTACCCAACGGCGCCCGCAGCTCGTAACGCCGCCCGAGCGTCATTCCCACGGGCCGGAATGCTACCGACGCGCCTCCCACCGACCGTGGATGGTCGAAGCCTCAGCGCGGCCGTCACGCGAGCGACGGGAGCAGCGGCGCGATCGTGCCGGCGTCGCGGTCGAACACCGTCACGGTGTCGATCGCGGCTTCGTCGCGGAGGCGGTGCAGCTGGTCGAGAATCTCGTGCTCCGTGCCCAGGAGCACGAACGGGCTGTCGAGGTGGGCGTCGGCCGGCGTGCCGGTGAGCTCTGCGAGCTCGCGTGCTGTTGCGCGACGGTCGTCGGTCACGACGACGCGCTGCACCAGAACCGTGCGCGCGACGGGCGTCACGCGCCCGGCCGCGGCGGCCGCGCGCTCGACGAGCGCGATCCGGTCCGCGAGCCCACCCCACGTCCAGTGCGAGAGGTTCGTGTGGACCTGCCCGGTTCCCGACGTCACGCCGACGAGCCCGACCGCACCCGCGCGCTCCCCCGCGACGCGCAGCACACGGTCGCCGTTCCCGCCGACGACGATCCGCGCGGGCGTCGCGACCCGACCGAGCGACGCGCCGCGCAGCGCGAAGCGCTCGTCGTCGACGGTTTGACCGTCGAGCAGCCGGGCGACGACGTCGACGGTCGCGGCGAGCCGGTCCACGCGTTCACCGGCGGGCGGATAGCGCAGGCCCGCCTGTTCGAACTCGACCTGTGCGTGACCCGCGCCGAGTCCGAGGTCGAAGCCGCCCGCGGAGATGGCCGCGACAGTCGACGCCGCGCGGGCGAGGAGCAGCGGGTTCCAGAACGCGACGTTGAGGACGTACGTGCCGACGCGCATGCGCTCGGCGACGGCCGCCGCGGCACCGAGTGCGGCGAACGGGTCGACGAGGCCGACGTGGTCGGGGACGTAGAGCGCACCGAACCCGGCCGCCTCGTACGCGCGCGCCTCGGCCGTCCACGAGCGCACCCGCTCGGGTGACACGACGGTCACTGCGACGTCCACCGGATCCCGTTCCCTCCGAACTCTGGGAGACGGACGGTCCCCTGTCCCGCTCACGTCCCAAAGGTCGTCACAACGCGCGACGGCCTAGGCTCCCACGCCATGGAGGAACACCACATCCGGGAACGCCTGCACGACGCGCTGCACCGCGGTCACCGCAAGGCGACCGAGGAGGACGTCGCCGAGCTGACCGCGATCGTCCTCACGATCGTCACGGAGCTGACGGGTGAGCTCGCCGTCGTGATCGCCGAGTTGGCCGAGCGCCTCGAGGCGCTCGAGGCGCGCACCGCCTGACGCGGGCGATCAGCTCCGCAGCCCGACGACGAGCGTCACGGCGGAGAGCAGCAGGATCAGGACGACGAAGAACGTCGAGAGCGCGTCCACCGGGCCCGCCTCCTATGCCGTCGCCGCGTCGCGGTCGCGCGCCGTGGCAGCGTCGCGGTCGCGCGCGACCTCGTCGAGCACGGCGTACTCCTCGCCGGTGTCGGCCCAGTCCTCGAACTGGATGACACCGATCTCCGTGAACCGCTCGCGCAGCCAGCCACCCGACGCGTCGAGCAGCCCGAGCTTCTTGCAGTTCGGCACGATCTTCGAGAACAGCATCTGCTGGAACATCTGTTGTGCGGCGGGCCGCGTCTGGTCCATCGCGCGGTACAGCGCCTCGGCGTCGACACCGAGCCGCTCCCACATCTCCGTGTGCATGAACCGGCGCTGCAGACGGCGCGCGACCTCGAACGCGAACTCCTGCCGCTCCCGCAGCTCACGGTCGGACAGCCCGCGGTAGTACTCCTGCAACGACAGGACGCCGAACGCGACGTGACGGGCCTCGTCGCTCATCACGTAGCGCAGCATCCGCTTCAGCAGCGGCTCGCTCGTCATCTGGTGCATCAGCCCGAACGCCGCGAGCGCGAGGCCCTCGACCATGATCTGCATGCCGAGGTACGCGATGTCCCAGCGCGGGTCGGCGAGGATCTCGTCGAGGATGCCCTCGAGGTTCGGGTTGATCCCGTACTGGTGACCGAGCTTCTCGTCGAGGTACCGCGCGAACACCTCGACGTGGCGCGCCTCGTCCATCACCTGCGTCGCCGCGTAGTACTTCGCGTCGATCCACGGCACCGTCTCGACGATGCGAGCGGTGCACAGCAGCGCGCCCTGCTCCCCGTGCATGAACTGCGAGAGCAACGAGTTCTGCAGCTCCACCGAGACCCGGGTCCAGTCCGCGTCACCGAAGTGACGGACGGGCGATCCGTCCACCTCGGCCAGCGCCTTGAACCGCATCGTCGCGTTCCCGCCCCCGAGCTCCTGGCCGACCTTCTCCGGGTCGACGTCGACCGACCAGTCGAGATCGGTCGACGCGTTCCACTGCGACGTCTTCGCCTTCTCGTAGAGCTTCACGAGCGCGGGACGGCTCTGCTCGTAGTCCCACGTGAACAACGTGTCGAACGTCGCGCGCACCGAGTGGATCGTGTCGAGCTGCTCGTTCATCATCGGTTCTCCGGTCCACACGCGTCGAGGAGGCGCGTGATCAGCGAGTGCCAGTCGTCGAGCGGGGGCGGCTCGGCCTCGAGCGCGCGCATCGCGACGGCGCCGAGCGACAGCATCACGCAGAACCGCGCGAACGTGGCGGTGTCGACGTCGTCGTCGACGGTGCCGTCGCGCTTGCCCTGCGCGATCAGCGTCGCGACGAGCTCCTCGCGGTCCGCGAGGCGCTCGCGCAACGACTCGGCCAGCTGTGGGTCGCGGCGTGACGCGGCAATCGCGTCGAGCAGGAGCGCGGTCCGGCCGCGACGTTGGACGAGCCGGTCGCCGAGCACGCCGAGGAGCTCGCGGGTCTCGTGCTCGCCGGCGTCGTGGAGCAGCGCGTCCATCTCGGCATCCGCGCGCGCCGTCATCGCGTCGAGGAGCAGCTCGCTCTTCCCGCGGTAGTTGGCGTAGATGGCGCCGGTCGTCAGCCCCGCGGCGCGCGCGATGTCCTGCACGCGCGCCTGCTCGTAGCCCTGCTCGACGAACACCTCGATCGCCGCGGCGACGAGCCGCTCACGCGTCGTCCCGGTGTCCACGATCGCCATCGGTCCCATGATAACGGTCATTATCGACTGCGCCCGCCGTTCTCTGAAGCGTCAACCCCATCGTGTGGCTGAGGCTTTGCCGAAGCGCCGCGGTGGACGTGACGCAGGTGTCAGGTTCGGCACCGCCGTGCGATGATCACGCCGTGACGGACCTCGCCGACCGCCCGCTCCACGAGGATTCGGTCGGCCTGCTCGCGGGGCTGTGCACGACACGGGCGATCCGCCGGTACCGGGACGACCCGATCCCGCCGGACGACCTGCGCGACATCCTGTTCGCAGCGACGCGCGCGCCGAGCGGCTCGAACCGCCAGCCCTTCCGGTTCCTCGTGCTGACCGACGGGCCCAACGCCCGCGAGGCGAAGCGCCTCATCGGCGACGCCGGCAGGCGCGCGTGGTCGGCCAAGCGCGCGGCCGACGGCTACGACCGCGGCTCGGGCGCCGAGCCGACGTCGCCGAAAGCGCGCATGGCGCGGAGCATGGAGCACTACGTCGAGCACTTCGCCGACGCACCCGTGCTCGTCCTCCCGTGTCTCGTCCGCTACCGAGAGGCGAGCTCGTTCGAGGGCGCGTCGATCTACCCCGCGTGCCAGAACCTGCTCCTCGCGGCGCGCGCGCTCGGGTACGGCGGCGTGCTCACCGGCTGGCACGCGCTCGTCGAGCCGCAGTTGCGCGCGCTCCTCCGCGTGCCGGACGGTGTGCACATGGCGGCCACCATCACGCTCGGCAAGCCGGAGGGCGCGCACGGACCCGTGCGCCGGCGCCCGCTCGGCGAGCTGGTGTTCGGCGACCGTTGGGGAGACGCGCCGCGTTGGGCGGTCGACCCGCCCGGCACGCGCCACACGTCGGCGGGACCACCGAACGCGAACACGAACGACCACACGACGACAGGGGGACGACGATGACGTGGGACTTCTCGACGGAGCCCGAGTTCGAGGAGAAGCTCGACTGGATCCGTGAGTTCGTGAAGAACGAGGTCGAGCCGATCGACCTCGCGTTCGACCATCACCTCGTGTACGACAAGTCGCACCCCGTCCACCGCGAGGTGATCAAGCCGCTGCAGGAGCAGGTGAAGGCCCAGGGCCTGTGGGCCTGCCATCTCGGGCCCGACCTCGGCGGGCTCGGGTACGGCCAGCTCAAGCTCGCGCTGATCAACGAGATCCTCGGTCGCTCGACGTGGGGACCGTCGACGTTCGGCTGCCAGGCACCCGACTCGGGCAACGCGGAGATCCTCGCCCACTACGGCACCGACGAGCAGAAGGCGAAGTACCTGCAGCCGCTGCTCGACGGCGAGATCGTGTCGTGCTTCTCGATGACCGAGCCCCAGGGCGGGTCCGACCCGAACGTCTTCACGTGCCGCGCCGAGCGCGACGGCGACGAGTGGGTCATCAACGGCGAGAAGTGGTTCTCCTCGAACCTGCGGTACGCGAGCTTCGCGATCGTCATGGCGGTCACCGACCCGGACGTCCCGATCTACCAGGGCGCGTCGATGCTCCTCGTGCCGACCGACACGCCAGGGATCAACATCATCCGCAACGTCGGGATCGGTGGTGAGCGCGCGGGCGACGGCTCGCACGCGTACGTGCGCTACGAGAACGTGCGCGTTCCCGCCGAGAACGTGCTCGGCGGGCCCGGACAGGCGTTCGTGATCGCGCAGACGCGTCTCGGCGGGGGTCGCATCCACCACGCGATGCGGACGGTCGGCGTGTGCCAGAAGGCGATCGACATGATGTGCGAGCGCGCCCTGTCACGACACACGCAGGGTTCGGTGCTCGCGTCGAAGGAGATGGTGCAGGAGTACGTCGCGGACTCGTGGATCGAGCTGCACCAGTTCCGTCTGATGGTGCTGCACGCGGCGTGGCTGATCGACCAGGTCGGTGGCCACAAGGCGCGCAAGGAGATCGCGGCGGTGAAGGTCGCGACGGCGAAGGTGCTCAAGGACATCGTGTTCCGCGCGATGCACGTGCACGGGTCGCTCGGCGTGTCGAACGAGATGCCGCTCATCGGCATGTGGACGATGGCGCCGGTGATGGGGATCGCGGACGGGCCGACCGAGGTGCACAAGATCACCGTGGCCCGGCAGGTGCTGAAGGGTTACCAGCCGTCGGAGGGTCTGTTCCCGAGCGAGCACCTGCCCCCGCGCGTCGCCGCCGCGAAGGCGCGCTTCGCCGAGCTGATCGACCACGAGGTCGCGAACAACTCGCTGTAGCGGCTACGGCATGACGCGGCGCAGCACTCGCGCGACCGTGTCGCCGGCATCGAGCGCGACGTTCAGCAGGATCGCGGCCGGGTTGCACCCCGGTTGCGCGGCGAGGTCCTCCTCGTCCGCGCGCGTCGGCGGCTCGATCGCCTCGACGGCGACCTCCTCGACCGCGATCTCCTCGATGATCACCGGCTCGACGACGAGGATCTCCTCTTCCTCCTCCGCCGCCGCCTCGTCGCGCTCCCCACGCTCGCCGCGCTCGTCGCGCTCCTCGCGGTGCTCGACCTCGCCGCCGAGCGCGCGCCACACGTCGCTCACCTGAGCGAACTCGACGCCGCCGGGCAGCGTTCCGAGGAGCGCGACGACCGCGTCCGACGCGCCTTCCTGCTCGGCGACCACGACGAGCGCGTCGCGCGTCGCCGGGAAGGCGTGCGGCCGCAGATGCCGCGCGATCTCCGAGCGCAGCTCGACGTCGTCGTGCGAGAGGCCGGGGCCGCCCGCGTCACCAGACCCGACGAGCGCGTCGGGGGTCGGCTCGCCGTCGCCCGGCGGCTCGGCCTCCAGGTCCTCGCGCGCCCGCGACTCGAGCGGCGCGCCGTGGGTCAGCGGCGCGACCTCCTCCGCCATCTCCTCGTCGACCCGGGCCCCGTGCTGGACGCTGCCTCGCTCCACGCCCACCTCCTCGACCGTCCCGCCTCGTTGTACCCCCCGGCGGGCGCGACCGGACACCGGTTCCCCATCCCCGATCTCCGCGCTCCTCGCGGTGACGCGGACGCGTATGGTGAGACAAGACGGTGGGAGCGCGAGGTGCGTACTCGACCGCGACAGGTCCGGGACAGCGTTCACGAGGTGCTCGCGACGGTCGTCTTCCTCGACGTCGTCGACTCGACCCGTCACTGCGCGGAGCTCGGCGACCGGGCGTGGCTCGCGCTGCTCGGCCGCCTGCGCGGGATCGTGCACGCGACGCTCCCCCACTTCGGCGGCCACGAGGTGAAGGAGCTCGGCGACGGGTTCCTCGCGCGGTTCGACCTGCCCGCCCAGGGCGTCCGCTGGGCCATCACGGTGCGCGACGCGGTGCCCGAGCTCGGCGTCGAGGTGCGCGGCGGCGTGCACGTCGGCGAGGTCGAGGTCGAGCCGGGCGACGTGACCGGGCTCAACGTCCACATCGGCGAGCGGATCTGCATGCTCGCTCGGCCGGGCGAGGTGCTCGTCTCGCGAACCGTGAAGGAGCTCGTCCCCGCCGCGGGGATCGTGTTCGTCGACCGAGGCATGCACGAGCTGCGCGGCGTACCCGGGCGGTGGCGTTGCTACGCGGCCGAGCTCACGCGCTGACGCCGTAGGTCGCGAGGAACTCGACGATCGCGCCGCGGAACGCAGGGTCGAACACCGCGGTGAGGTGATCGCCGGAGACGACCTGCGCCCGCGCGCCGGGGATGCGCGCGGCGAGCGCGGCAGGCGGCCCGACGAGAACGTCCGCGTCGCCGGTGACGACCAGCGTCGGGACGCTGATGTCGGCGAGGTCCGCGACCGGCTCCGTGTGCCGCGCGCGTTGCAGCGCCGCGAGCGCGCGCCGGTCCGCGCCCGTGCGCTCGGCGAAGCGCCGGAACGCGCGGCTCGCGGCGTCGAACCCGCGGACGTCGTCGGCGAGGAGCGCGTCGGCGACCCGCGCGCGGTTCATCGGCGCGCGGCCCGCGGCGCGGCCGCCCACGCCACCGAGGACCAACGCGCGCACGCGCGGCTCGGTCGGCGTCACGGACATCGACACGAGCGAACCCATCGAGTACCCGACGAGGTCGACGGCGTCGAACCCGAGGTGGTCGAGCAGCGCGCGCACGTCGCGGACCATGGCGCCGTCGGCGTACGCGGCCGGGTCGTGGGGCTTGTCCGACTGGCCGTGCCCGCGCGCGTCGGGCGCCACGACGAGTCGCCCCGCGGCGACCAGCGCGTCCACGACCCCGGGCGCGACCCAGTTGGCGCGGTGGTCGGCGGCGAAGCCGTGCAGGAGGACGACCGGCGAGCCGGCACCGGTCATCTCGTACGCGATGCCGGTGCCGTCGAAGGACGAGAAGCGCTCCACGGCCCGACATCCTCTCTCAGCCCGCGGCCTCGTGCGACGGCCGCTCCGCGAGACTGGGCCCGTGCGTTCGTGGCCTCATGGCTGGCTCGCTGTCGGTGCAGACGCAGTCTGCCTCGCGCTGTTCGTCCTGCTCGGGCGGGAGAGCCACGGTCTCCACGCGGGCGCGTGGTGGTTCTTCGAGGTCGTGTGGCCGTTCCTCGCAGGCTGGTTCGCTGTCGCGCTCCTGACGCGCGTCTACACGAGGCGCTCGCGGCCGTGGGTCCGGCTCGCCGTGACGTGGGCCGCGGGCGTCGGCCTCGGCCTGCTCCTCCGGGTCGCGCTGACGGACCGCACGGTCGTCGGCGCGTTCCCGATCGTGGTCTACGTGTTCACCGGGCTGTTCACGTTCGGGTGGCGCGCGGTCGTCGTCGGCGTCCGCCGGATCAGCGCGGCAAGCGCGACACGGAGCTAGGGCCGCGCGCCCACCGCGTCGAGCAGCTCTGCGGTCGACGCCTCGATGCCGTCGGCCAGCGAGACGACGTCGGGCACGACCGCAGGATCGGTGTTCAGACCGACGAACATCGTCCCCGCGAGCGAGACCGCCGAGACACGCAGCGCGTGGTGGGGCGCGACCTCCGCGAACGAGTACAGCTCACGCACTGCACCGCCGAGGACCGAGCGCGGCGTGCGCGGGCCGGGGACGTTGGACACGTTCACCATGAACTCGTGCGGGCTCATCGTCACGCGCGTCACCGCGCGGGAGAGCGGCGCGACGCGTTCGAGCGCGTCGATCACCCGCGCGTCCTCGTGACGCTTGCGTCGACGGGTCTCGGCGTGGACGGTGCGGAGGCGGGCGACGGGATCGTCGTGCGACAACGGCACGTCGACGAACATGAACGAGTCGCGGTTGCCGAGGTCGTCGGCCGCGCCGGACACGTGCATGCTCACCGGGACCTTGATCCGCACGACCGGGAGGTGGACACCGCGGTCCTCGGCCCATCGACGGATCGCGCCTCCGACCGCCGTCAGCAGCACGTCGTTCACGGTCACGCCGTCGCCGACCGCGTGACCGATCGCGCGCAGGTCGTCCAGCGCGCAGCGGGCGCACGCGAGCTCGCGTGTGGTGCCGACCGCACCGGCGAACGGCGAGTGCGCCTCGACCGGCCTGAGCTCGCGCGCGAGTGCGCCGGGCGCGTGCTCGGCCAGCTCGGCGATCTCGGCCAGCTCGGCGAGGTGCCGCCAACGGGCGCGGGCAACGGCGCGCTCGGTGGCCTCGTGCTCGGCCTGCGACGTCGAAGCCGTGGTCGCGTCGGCCGGCGCGTCCCACAGCAGCTCGTCCGCCCAGCGCATCAACGTCATGCCGTCGGCCATGCAGTGGTGGACGCGCCAGACGAACGCCCAGGTGTCGTCGTCGAGATGGGGGACGACGTCGATGGACCAGAGGGGGCGGTCGCGGTCGAGCCGGCGCGCCATGAGTCGCCCGGCGACCGCGAGCAGCCCGGCGCGATCGACGGTGCCGGTGACGGGCGCGGCACACACGTGCTCGTCGATGTCGAAGCGCCCGTCGTCCGCCCAGCACCAGGTGCCCGCGGCTCCATCCTGCGCGCGCACGCACTGGCAGCATCGCGGGACGCGGGCGATGCGACGCGCCATCTCGGCGCGCAGCGCGGTCAGCGGGTCGACACCGGGCACGCGCTCGACGATCCCGACCTTGCAGGTGTGACCGACGATCGTCGCCGACTCGAGCGCGAGGATGCGCGCGTCCTCGTGGTCGAGCGGTTCGAACGGCTCCCCGGCGCTCATCGACCGGGGATGATGGCAGACCCGCGAGGGGGGTCAGGGCGTGTCGGGCCCGACGAGCTCCCGGTGCCGGTTCGCCGGCTGCGTCCGCCGCGTCGGTTCGCCGCGGGGACGGGTGCCGTCGGGGCGAGGCCGCGCGAGCACGGGTGCGCCCGTGCGCTCCGCGGCAGGCGCGCCGTCGCCGGCCGCGACCCGGTGGGGCTCGGGTTCGGTGAGGTCGACCACCGGGACGCGCTGCGTCACGCTTCGTTGCAGCGCGCGCCGGTACCGGAACGCGCACCAGAAGCCGATCGGGACGGTGAGCACGTACGTCACCGCGAGCGCGAGCGACATGATCAGCGGGTCGGCCACGAAGATCCATGCGAAGCCGAGGCCCACACCCCCCGACAGGTGGACCTCGGTCAGGGGCAGCCGGCCGCCCGCGAACGCGATCACCGTCGACCAGACCGCGTACACGGTCGCCGCG
Organism: Acidimicrobiia bacterium; assembly: GCA_035651955.1. Lineage (NCBI taxonomy): Bacteria > Bacillati > Actinomycetota > Acidimicrobiia > Acidimicrobiia bacterium. The sequence continues at coordinate 23,106 of DASRES010000008.1, read as the reverse complement.
CTGCACAGGATCATCCCGAAGAACTCGCCGAACGCCGCCGCGCCGGGCGTGCACATGCGGCGCACGGTCGGAGCACGGTCCGCGTCGCTCACCGCGACCCCGCGGCCGCGCGCGTCAGCGCGCCCTGGTCGGCGGACTCCTCGGCGGTGCGGACGACCTCGATGCGGTCGATGGGCAGGGATCCGAACCCGGCGAACGCCGCCGCCTCGCCGAACCGGGCGACGGCTAGCACGAAGGCGTGCCCGACGGCCTGCGCCTCGCCGACCGGGAGGGTCACCTGGAGCCGCCCGTCGCGGCCACGGTCCGCGCTCGCCCCGTACTGGGCGAGCTCGTCGGCGAGTCGCGCGGCCCGTGAGCGGGTCACGAACCCCGGCGGGCACGCGGCTTCGATCGTGACGGTGTAGCCCTGCATTGGCGCGCCCCTCCGAAGACGGCCTCACCCCCGCCGCGGACCCTACCCAGCGGGGGGTTCGTGAACCTGTCTTTCGCCCGGCTCGATCGCGGAAGGGGTATTTCTGACGGCCGTTCGGCCACTCAGAGCGGCGAACCGGCGGGTCGCGGCGTCGTCGGCGGCGGTACCTCGCGCGGAACCTCGGACGGGCGGCGCCGGTGCGAGAAGTCGAGCACCTCGGCGAGGTTGCGGGCGAAGCGGTCACGGGCGTGCATCGGCTCGAGGCCCCAACGCCACTCGATCATGCGCAGGATCGAGCAGTGCTCGTACGGCCCCGCGTGCTCCACCCGCGCGGGTGCGAACGGGCTCATGACGATGCACGGGACGCGGAACCCGAGCCGGGCGTAGTCCGGATGCGGACCGGGGTTGGGGTTGACGTTGTCGTCACGCACGTTGGGCGGCGGGACGTGGTCGTAGAACCCTCCGTGCTCGTCGAACGTCACCACGAACACCATCCGGTCCCACTGCGGGCTCGCCCGGAGGGTGTCGTAGACCTCGCCGACGAACGCGTCGCCGACGAGCACGCTGCCGTGGGGGTGCATGTCGTTCGACGTGCCCTCGAGCTCCGCGACGGTCCCGAAGTCGGGGTCGACGAAGGTGACGTTCGGCAGCCGGCCGGCGGCGGCGTCCGCCTTGAACTGGTCGTAGTGGTGACTGATGTCGTCGTAACGGCGGCTCTCGTACAGGCCGGTCATCGGCTCGCTGAAGAAGTAGTAGCCACCGCTCAGACCCTTGTCGCGCACGCGGTCCCAGATCGCGAGGTCGAGCTTCGACGGCCGCTCCACGCCGGGTGGCGGCAGCGCAGTCGGGTCCTGCGGGTACGGGTAGAAGCCGGTCGCGTCGATGTCCGTCGCCGCGGAGTGCATGTAGAAGCGGTTCGGCCAGGTCGGGCCCATGAGCGAGCAGAAGTAGCGGTCGAGCAGGAGGTTGTCGCGCGCCAGCGCGTGCACGACGGGCAGGTCGCCGGGCTTGTAGTAGCCGATGGGATAGTGGTCGCCGGTCGTCTGCGTGCGCAGGAACCCGTCGCAGCGACCGCCGTCGTACTGGCGCGCGACCGACGGCCAGTCGTGCGCGGGGTCGGCGAAGCCCCAGCCCTGCCAGTCGGGTGCGAGCTCCCACGTCGGTTGGGGTGTGCCGTGCAGGTCCGGGTACTCGAGACCGGCCTGCTTGCCGTCGACTCCGGGCATCCCGCCGACGAGGTGGTCGAAGGAGCGGTTCTCCATCATCAGGAGCACCACGGTGTCGAACGGCGCGTCGGACGGGTGCGGCAGACGTTGCGGGCGCGATCGCGACGCCGCCTTCGACGATCCGTTGCTCCCGCACGCGGGCAGCAGCGCGGCGCCGGCGAGCGCAGCCGCGCCGGAGATGAACGTCCGTCGTGTGATTCGCTCCATCGGGCGGAGCCTGCCACGCGTGCGCGGCGACGGCGTGGACCGCCTTCAGGTACGGTCCGCACGTGCCGTCGCGTGTCGCGCTCCTCGCGCCGATGAAGCCCGAGCTCAAGCCGCTCGTGCGGAAGCTGTCGCTGCAGCGCGACGGCGAGGTGCACGTGGGTCGCGCGGGCGACGTCGAGGTCGTCGCGGTCCTCATCGGGATCGGCGTGCGCGCCGCGGCCGACGCGACCGAGCGGGTGCTCGACACGACGGACGTCGACCTCGCGCTCGTCGTCGGGATCGCGGGCGGCGTCGGCCCGGACCTCGAGATCGGCGACGTCGTCGTCCCCGAGCGCGTCGTCGACCACACGAGCGGCACGGAGTACCGACCGGCGCCGCTGGGCGGTGTCGACGTCGGCGGGGCCCTGCTGACGACCGACGGTCTCATCGTCGACGACGCGGTGATCGCCGACCACGTCGCGCGCGGCGTCGTCGCGCTCGACATGGAGGCGTCCGCGGTCGCGGCCGTGTGCGAACGGCGCGGATGCTCGTGGTCCGTCATCCGCGCCATCAGCGACCGGCCGCGCGACGGCATGGTCGACGACGCCGTGTTCGGCCTGGCCGGTCCCGACGGCTCCCCGAACCTCGGCGCCGTCGCGAAGTTCGTCGCGGCGAAGCCCTCACGGGTGCGCGACCTCGCGCGGCTCGCGCGCGACATGAACACGGCGACGAACGCGGCGGCCGACGCCGCGATCCGCGCGTTGGCCGCGGTGTGACGCTCGACAGGAGGACGAGGTGGACCTCGACGGCAGGACGCTGATCATCTCGGGCGTCGGCCCAGGCCTCGGGCGCGAGACGGCGCTGGTCGCGTACCGCGAGGGCGCCAACGTGGTGCTGGGCGCGCGCACCGAGTCGACCCTGGAGAGCGTCGCGAAGGACGTCGACGCGTCAGGCGGGCGCGTCGCGTACGCGGTCACGGACATCACGAACGAGGACGACTGCCGTCGCCTGGTCGAGACCGCGGTCTCACGCTTCGGCAGCGTCGACGCGCTCGTGAACTGCGCGGCACTGGACACGCTGTTCGGCGGCCTGGAGGCTGCCGGCGACTTCTCCGACTGGCGCGCGACGTTCGACGTCAACCTGTTCGGCTCGTTGCAGATGACACGGGCCGCGCTGCCGGAGCTGCGCAAGACACGCGGGGCCGTCGTCATGGTCAGCTCGCAGACGCAGCACCACCCGCCGCAGGCCGCGCCGCAGATGGGCTACGCGGCGTCCAAGTCCGCGCTCACGGGCGCGATGCGCCATCTCGCGCAGGAGGTCGGTGGCGACGGCGTGCGGGTGAACGAGATCGCGCCGGGGTGGATGTGGGGTCCCCCGGTCGAGACGTTCGTGCGGATGACCGCGCAGGGCCGTGGCGTCGACGAGGACGTCGTGCTCACCGAGCTGACGTCGCACATGCCGTTGCGTCGCATGGCGACCGATGGTGAGGTCGCGGAGACGATCGTCTTCTTCGCGTCGCCGCGCTCGGCCGGCGTCACCGGCCAGACGCTGCTCGTCAACGCGGGCGAGATCATGCACTGACCCCATCGTTTTGGGAAGCGTCAACCACCCATCGTGTGGTTGACGCTTCACAGAACCGCTACAGGAGCTCGTAGTCGGCCGGGTTCGCCTCGCGCGTGCGCTGCCAGTACTCCAACAGCGAGAACGGCCAGTTCTGGGTGACCCGGCCCGTCTCGTTCTTGTACCAGCTGTTGACGCTCGACACGCCCCACGCCATCGCCCGGTTGCCGGCGTCCACCTCGTCCTCGAACGCGTCGTAGACGTCGCGGCGGCAGTCGAGCGCGCGCGCGTCGCGCTCGAACAGCAGGCGGAGGCACTCGAGCACGTAGTGCACCTCGCACTCCGAGAAGAAGATGATGCTGCCGTTCGCGACGATGTTCGTGTTGGGCCCGTAGAGGCAGAACAGGTTCGGGAAGCCCGGAACCGTGATCCCGAGGTACGCGCCCGCGTTCGGGTCCCACTGCTCGTGCAGGTCGACACCACCGCGACCGGTGAGCTTCATCGGCGTGAGGAAGTGCGACGCCTCGAACCCCGTCGCGTAGACGATCACGTCGACGTCGTGCCGGCAGCCGTCGGCGGTGACGATCCCGCGCTCGTCGATGCGCGCGATCGGCTCGGTCACGAGGTCCACGTTCTCGCGGGTGAGCGTTCGCGCCCACGAGCCGTTGTCCATGAGGATGCGCTTCGCGAGCGGCGGGTATTGCGGCACCACCTTCTCGACGAGGTCGGGCGCGGACGCGAACTCTGCCTCGAGGTACATGGTCAGGAACGCGCGCAGCATCTCGTTGAGCGCGCTCACCGTCCGCCCGTCCTCGGACTGCCACTCGGGATCGACGCGCGCGGCGGGGACGAGCCCTTCGGCCATCCGCCAGAACAGGCAGAACCGGTACCACTCGCTGTACGCGGGGACGTGACGGAAGAGCCACCGCATCCCGGTCGGGACGTCGTCGTGGTAGTCGGGGATCGGGAGGAACCAGTTCGGCGTGCGCTGGAAGATCGACAGGTGCGCAGCCTGCTCGGCGACGACGGGGAGCAGCTGCACCGCGCTCGCGGCCGAGCCGACGACGCCGACGCGCTTGCCGGCGAGCTCGACGGTGTCGTCCCAGACCGCGGAGTGGAACGACGGCCCGGCGAACGTGTGCATGCCCGGGATGTCGGGGAGGCGCGGGCGGTTCAGCTGGCCGACGGCGCTGACGATCGCGTTCGCCTCGAACGACTCCTCGCGTCCGTCCTTCGTGCGGACCTGCAACGTCCATGTCGCACGCTCGTCGTCGTACTGCGCGGACGACACCTCGGTCTCGAACCGGATGTGCTCGCGCACGCCGAAGTCGTCCGCGCACTGCCGGAAGTAGTCGAGCAGGACGGCCTGCGGGCTGAACCGTTGCGGCCAGTCCTCCTTCTGCGCGAACGAGTAGCTGTAGAGGTGGTTCGGGACGTCGACGCGGCACCCCGGGTACCGGTTCTCCCACCACGTCCCGCCGACCTCGGCGTTCTTCTCGAAGATCACGAATGGCACGCCCGCCTGCTGCAGGCGGAACGCGGCGAGCAGACCCGACATCCCCGCGCCGACGATCGCGACGCTGAAGTCGCGGTCGGGTGCGAGCGTCGCCTTGTCCCACTGCGGCGCGCGCAGGTCGTCACCCGCGCCGAGCTCCTCGCGGAGCAGTGGCAGGTAGTCGTCGTTCACGGCGTCGTCGCCCGCGATGAACGCCATCATGCGCCGGAGGTCCTCGGTGGAGGGTGGCGGTGCCGGGCGGTTCCCGGAGTCGCGCAAGCGCGTCAACGCGTCGAACGCGAGGTCGCGCGCCTCGGCCTGCGCGGCGTCCGACATGCCCGCCTGTGGATGCTGCATCTGCGTCGCGTCCGGACGCAGCTCGTCGCGCAGCAGCGTCAGGTCGCCGGTCGTGTACGCGAGCGCGGCGAGGAGACCAGGGAGGTACGCGTCCTCGAGCGCGGCGCGGATCGCGGCGTCGTCGTCGGGGATCGGGTCGACCGGCTGCGAGATCGGCACGTCGCATCGCTCCGTGGTCATGTGGGGTCGGGCGCGGGACGAGGTTACCGGCGTAGCGTGACGCGGCGTGCAGGTGCTGGAGCTGTGGCGGTATCCCGTGAAGTCGCTCGGCGGCGAGCGGGTCGACGAGATCACGGTGACGACGGACGGGCTGACGGGCGACCGCGGCTTCGCGATCTTCGACGTCGACACGGGTTACGGGCTCACGGCCCGGCGCGTGCCCGAGATGCTGTTCGCGGCGGCGCGCCTGCGCGACGACGGCACCGCCGCGATCACGCTGCCGGACGGCTCGGACGCGCGCACCGACGACGACCTGTCGCGATGGCTCGGGCGGCGCGTCGCGCTGCGATCCGTCGACGAGGTGGCGCTCCGCCGCTACGAGAACCCGATCGACTTCGAGCACGAGACGACGAGCGACTGGCTCCCGTTCACCGGTGCCGGCAAGGGCGGCCCCTTCCACGACTCGTCGCGCACACGCGTGTCGCTCGTCTCGACGGGCTCGATCGGGACGTGGGACCGGCGGCGGTTCCGCGCCAACGTGCTCCTCGACGGCGAGGGTGAGGACGGCCTCGTCGGATCGGACGTCGAGATCGGCGACACCGTGCTGTCCGTGGGGAAGCGGCTCGCCCGCTGCGTCGTGACGACGCGCCCGCAGCCCGGTGGCGTCGAGCGCGACCTCGACGTGCTGAAGACGATCAATCGCGAGCGCGACGGCTGCATCGCGATCGGCGCGCTGGTGACGCGCCCGGGAACCGTCCGCGTCGGCGACGGGATCAGCGTCCGCGAGAGCGCGGGCTGAAGCCCGGCGCGTCGTCGTCGACGGGCGGGACGTCCGTCCGCGACGCGCGCGGGTGGCACGTGAGGTGCGCGGGGAGCTGCGGGACCCGAGCACCGGCGGCCGAGACGTACACGTAGGCGTCGCGCGCGACGAGCTGCTCGTGCGCGGCGGCGTCCTCCGGCGTCAGCACCGGTGACGCCGGTGCACCGTACGCGTGCAGCCGCTCGAGTACCTCGTCGCGCGACAGTGACGCGATCGCGTCCGCGACGCGATCGTTGACCTCCTCGACGCTGCGCAGCCGGTCGGCGAACGTCGTGTCGGCGAGGTCGTCGAGCTCCAACGCCGCGCAGATCGACCGCCACAGGCGCTCCTCGGCGAGCACGCCGAGCGCGACCCAGCCGTGGTCGCGTGTCTCGAACACGCCGTAGCCCGGCGAGCCGCGCGTCGGCCCTTCGGCGTCGACGTGCGCGGTGCCGCTGCGCGTGCCGACCCACCACGCGAGGACGTCCGCCATCGCGACGTCGATGCGCTCGCCCTCGCCCGTCGTGCAGCGCCGGGCCCACGCCGCGCAGATGAGCACCGCGCACATCGTGCCGCCCTCGAGATCGGCGGCCGGCAGGCGCGGGACGAGCGGGCGGGGCGCACCGGCCGGCGGAGGGAGCAGCGCGCCGGCGAGCGCCTGGTAGTTCACGTCGTGGCCGGGAACGTCGACCCATGGGCCCGTCTGCCCGTAGCCGGTCAGCGAGCAGTAGACGACCGACGGGTTGACCGCGGCGACGGCGTCGTAGTCGACGCCGAGGCGAGCCGCGACACCCGGGCGCCACGCCTCGCAGACGACGTCCGCGTCGCGGGCGAGCTCCAGTGCGCGCCGGCGCCCCGCGTCGGTTCGCAGGTCGAGCTGCACGCTGCGCTTGCCGCGCGCGATCGCGGCGAACAGCTCCGGGTACGCGCGCATCGGGTCGCCACCCGGCGGCTCGACCTTGAGGACCTCGGCACCGAGGTCGGCGAGCACCTGCGTCGCGTGCGGCATCGGGCGCCAGACCGAGAAGTCCAGCACCCGCATGCCGTCGAGCAGGGCCGTCACGACATCCTCATGCGCGCAGCGGGATCTCGAACGGCGGCGGCGCGATCGAGAGCGCGCGGTCGAGCACGTCCGCGACGGGCGCGGGCTCCGCGGTGAACGCGGCAGTGAGGCGCGCCGCGAGCGCGTCGATCTCGGCGGCGTCGGCCTCGGCCGCGTTCCCGGCGGGCTGCCCGAACCACCGACGTCGCATCGACTCGTTCGACGCGAGCTTCTGCGCGGCGACGATCGCGACCGCGACGACGTGCTTGCACGTGCCGCGGCGATGCTCCGCGGCATACGGGCAGTCGCAGGTCCACCGGACCTTGCGCACGACCGGCGGCGCGGGACGGTCGCGCACCGAGAGCTCCACGTGGTAACGCCGATCGGCCGAGCCGAGGACACGGGCCCGAACCGTCCCCGCCGTCACGCGGACCTCGGACACACGCTTGCGCTTCACGTAGCCACGGCCGCGGTTGAGCACCGCGCTCGTGCTGTGCCGCAGGACCGCCTCCTGCAGCGACTGCGAGAGCGCGCGCGCCGCGGGGTCGCCGCCCCGGGACGCGCCGTCCGCGGTGTCGCCGTCCGGTGATGCCGCCCGCTGCTTGATGCGCCCACTCCCCCGCCGGCGGCGCTTGCGCGGCCCGGGCGGGGTGTCGGGCGCGTTCGGCGCGTCGACCGTCCCCGTCCCCTCGGCCGGCTGCTCTTGCGCGCGACCACGCGCACGTCGGCGCCGGCGTGGTGCGCGAGGTCCGCCGTCGAGCGGATCGGGGGTGACCCCCGCGAACGGGTTCTCGACGCTCGCCCGCTCCGTCGTCAGTCCTTCTGTCACGCGCTTCCTCCGGTCACGCCATCTCCCGTGCCCGTTCGGTGTCGAGCTCGACGAGCGCGGCCAGCGCGGCGTCGTCGAGCTCGCTGATCATCTTCTCCGGCGACGAGGCGACCACCGTCTCCGCGAGTGTGCGCTTCTGCTCGAGCAGGTCGGCGATGCGCTCCTCCAACGTGCCCGGGCAGACCAACGTGTGCACCACGACACCGCGGGTCTGGCCGATCCGCCACACGCGGTCCGATGCCTGGTCCTCGACCGCCGGGTTCCACCACCGGTCGAAGTGGATCGCGTGGTTCGCGCGCACGAGGTTGAGGCCCGTGCCGCCGGCCTTCAACGAGACGCACAGCACCGGCGGCCCGTCCGGCTCCGCGAACCGCGCGAGCGCGGCATCGCGCGCCTTGCGGCTCATCTTCCCGTCGAGGCTCTCCACCCCGACGCCGAGCGTCTCGCGCAGGTGCTCCGCGACGCGCCGCAGGAACGTCGCGTACTGGCTGAACACGACGACCGCCTCACCCTCGTCGACGATCTCGTCGACCAGCGCGACGAGACGGTCGAGCTTGCCGGATCGCCCCGCGAGCGCGCCGTCGGCATCGCCGTCCGCGATCGTCGCCGGGTGGTTGCAGATCTGCTTCAGCTTCGTGATGCCCGCGAGCACCCGACCACGACGCGCCATGCCCGTCGCGTCGGCGACGTCCGCGCGCATGTCGTTCACGACCGCCTGGTACAGGCCCGTCTGCTCACGTGTGAGGCTGCAGTCGTCGCGCACCACGATCCGCTCGGGCAGCTCGTCCGCGATGCCCGGGTCGGTCTTGTGCCTGCGCAGCACGAACGGCGCGATGCGCCGCCGGAGCGCAGCGAGCGCGTCGGTGTCGCGCGGATCGCCGTAGCGGTCCTTGAAGGCGGACTGCGAACCCAGCAGCCCGGGGTTCGCGAACGACATGAGGCTCCACAGCTCGCCGAGGTGGTTCTCGACGGGCGTTCCGGTCACCACGAGACGATGCCGGCCGTTCAGCTTGCGCGCGGCGCGCGTCGTCGCGGTGGTCGGGTTCTTGATCGCCTGCGCCTCGTCGAGCACCACACGGTGCCACTGGATGGCGCGCAGCGCGTCGTCGCGCCGCATCACGCCGTAGCTCGTGACGACGACGTCCACGGTGCCGACGTACGCGGCCGGATCCTCGCGTCCGGATCCGTGGTGCAGGACGACACGCAGCTCAGGCGTGAAGCGAGCGGCCTCGCGCATCCAGTTCGACGCGACCGAGGTGGGTGCCACGACGAGTGTCGGCGTCGGCGGCGGATCACCGGATGCGAGGTCGTGCGCGATCACGGCGAGTGCCTGGGCGGTCTTCCCGAGGCCCATGTCGTCGGCGAGGATCCCGCCGAGCTCGTTCTCCTCCAACCACGCGAGCCACGCCAGACCGTCGAGCTGGTAGTGGCGCAGCGTCGCCGTGAAGCTCGCGGGCGGGTCGACGCGCTCGGCCGCGGTCGGCCGGAAGTCGCCGCTCAGCGCGCGGGCGACCCATCCGGTGACGTGCGCGGCATCGACCTCGTCGGCCGTCGCCGCGATCTCGAGCACGTCCGACGTCGACGGGTCGCCCTCCGCGACGCGCTTCGCGAACGCGAGCGTCGCGGCGCGCGTCTGCTCGTCGATGCGCAACCAGCGGCCGCGCACGGCGACGAGCTCGCCGCGTGCCCGCGCCAGCGCGGTCAGCTCCTCGGCCGTCAGCGGCTCGCCGTCGACGAGCACCTCACCGGTCAACGCGAGCGTCTTCGCGTCGAGACCGGCAGAGCCGCCGCTGATCACCACCCGGCGGACGAGTCGCGTCTGCGGCAGGAGCGACGACGGGAGGTGGACGGCGATGCCGACGGCGTCGAGCGCGGTGACGCCCTCTTCGAGGAGATCCGCGACCTGACCGGGGTCGAGCACGACCGTGTCCGTCGGGTCGACGGGCAGCTGCGACCACGCGCGGCGCGCCAGACCCCACTCGCGCGCGACGAGCATGGCGGCGTCGTGAGGGGTAGTCCCGAGCGCGTCGGCGGTGTCGGTGGCGAACGCGGGCAGGACCACCGACGGATCGGCGAGCGACTCGAGCCGCGCGATCAGGAGGAAGTGACCGTCCAGGTCGTCCGGCTCGGCGACGTGGAACCGCAGGCGCGCGCTCGCGGCCGCGCGCGCCGCGACCTGGTCGGCCCAGCGGTGCACCTTCGTCTCGGAGGCGGACGGCGGCAACGGCGGCGCGCCGAGCCGCGCGGTCGCGAGCTCGCCCACGATGCTGTCGAACCAGCCGGCGAGGACCTCGTCGGGGTCCCCGTCGTCGACGGCCTCGGTCGCGCGGAACCACACCTTCCCGATCTCACCGGCGGACTCGACACCCGGCGCCGGGCGCCACGTCCACTCGCGGGCGGACGTGTCGGTCGCGAGATCGGGCGTCAGCTCACCACGGGTCGTGAGCTCGGCCGCCTCGACGACGAGCGCGGCAACCGCGGTGACCGTGACGTCCACGGGTGCCTGCCGGCGCGACACCCAGTCGACGAAGCGCAACGCCCCGACGACGGGCGCGCCGCACCATCGCCCGACGGTTCCGTCGTCGAGCAGGACGGGGACGATCCGCATCCCGGCGGCCTCGACCGGCGCGCCCGCCGCCCCGTCGGTCAGCAGCTCGCGCGCGGGCGCGCACAGATGGAGGCGACCTCCGATGATTCGCACCGTGATCGGTGCCGCCGGCGACGACGCCGGGTCCGTGGTGACGGTCATGCGTTCCGTCTCGTCGTGTCGATGCGTGGGTCCGCGGACGTCGCCGTGCCGTCTCGACGTGTCGCCTCGACGTGCTTCTCGTCGCGCGACGGCGTCACGCTGCGCATCCGGGGAAGGGCGCTCCCCGGTTGCCGGCCCGACCAGGGCCGTACCCCGCTGCAGGCGCCGCGCAACGCGGCCGGCAGCGGGAGACGGCTCCCAGGGTACCACCGAGCCGCCGATGGCTAGCGTGGCCGCCCATGGACTCGGTGAACCTGGGCACGACGGGCATGCGCGTCTCGCGTGTGTGCCTCGGGATGATGAGCTTCGGCAACGACAGCGACCGGCCCTGGGTGCTCGACGAGGACGCCGCCGATCCGATCGTTCGCCGCGCCGTCGAGGGAGGCATCTACTTCTTCGACACCGCGAACGCGTACTCGAACGGCGCGAGCGAGGTCGCCACCGGGAAGCTCGTCCGCAAGTACCTGTCGCGTGACGAGGCGGTGATCGCGACGAAGGTGTTCATGCCCGTCACGCCGGGACCGAACGGCGGCGGCCTGTCGCGCAAGCACATCCTGTCCGCGATCGACGCGTCGCTGCGGCGACTCGACCTCGACTACGTCGACCTGTACCAGATCCACCGCTTCGACGTGCACACGCCCGTCGAGGAGACGATGGGCGCGCTGCACGACGTCGTGCGCGCGGGCAAGGCGCGGTACATCGGTGCGAGCAGCATGTACGCGTGGCAGTTCGCCAAGATGCAGCACGCCGCCGAACGTGAAGGCTTCACGAGGTTCGTGTCGATGCAGAACCACTACAACCTCGTCTACCGCGAGGAGGAGCGGGAGATGATCCCGCTGTGCATCGACCAGGGCATCGGCGTCATCCCGTGGAGCCCGCTCGCACGCGGCGTCCTCGCGGGCAACCGCAGCCGGGAGGGCGAACGGCGGACGACACGGTCCAACACGGACGCGTTCACCGACTACCTCTACAACCAGCCGACCGACTTCGACGTCGTCGAACGCGTCGCCGAGCTCGCCGCCGAGCGGGGGGTGCCACCCGCCCAGCTCGCGCTCGCGTGGCTGCTGCACCGGCCCGGCGTGACGGCGCCGATCGTCGGCGCGACGAAGCTGTCCCATCTCGAGGACGCGCTCGCGGCCGAGCGACTCCCGCTCGACGCCGACGAGATGAAGCGTCTCGAGGCGCCCTACGTGCCGCACCCCGTACTGGGGCACTAGCTCGGTGCGCGGGCGCTGGGCGATCGCGGTGGCGTGCGCGGTCGCACTCGCGACGGCCGCGTGCTCGGGATCGTCCAAGTCCGGCACGAAGAGCACCTCGACGACGGCCGGCAACGCGCGCGCGTCGTCGGTCGTGTGGCTGTGCCGGCCGGGCCTCGCCGGCAACCCGTGCGACAGCGACGAGACGACCACGGTCGTCGCCGCGGACGGCGCGACGCGCGTCGAGCACCCGACACCGGCGAGCAACCCGCCCATCGACTGCTTCTACGTGTACCCGACGGTGAGCGACCAACCGACGCCGGTCGCGAACCTGGACGTCGACCCCGAGGAGAAGGCGATCGCGCTGAACCAGGCGTCGCGCTTCTCGCAGGTCTGCCAGGTGTACGCGCCGATGTACCGGCAGGCGACGCTCGCCGCGATCCAGTCGGCGACCGGGTCCCGCACGTCGACGACGACGACCACGTCGGGCGCGACCACGACGACCGGCGCGCGGCTCTCGCTCGGGAGCGGGTACCAGGACGTCCTCACCGCGTGGCGCGACTACCTCGCGCACGACAACCACGGCCGCGGGGTCGTCCTCATCGGCCACTCGCAGGGGTCGGCCGTGCTGATCCAGCTCGTGAAGTCTGAGATCGACCCCAACCCGTCCGAACGGCGCCTGCTCGTCTCCGCGATGCTGCTCGGCGGCAACGTCACGGTGCCCGTGGGTCGCGACGTCGGCGGCGACTTCCAGCACGTGCCCGCGTGCCGCACGCAGACCCAGACGGGCTGCGTGATCGCGTACTCGAGCTTCCTCTCGCCGCCTCCGCCGAACTCGCTGTTCGGCCGCGCGCGTTCCGGCCCGCGCGCCGGCGGCGGGTCGGCGAGCGGGTTGCAGGTCCTGTGCGTCAACCCGGCCTCACCGTCGGGCGGATCCGGCTCGCTGCTCCCCTACTTCACGACGACGCGCTTCCCCGGGCTCATCGGCACGGTGTCCGGTCCGGTCCCGAGCGCGCCGACGCCGTGGGTCTCGTACCCCGACCGCTACACCGCGAGCTGCGAGACGGCCAACGGCGCGACGTGGCTGCAGATCACGCCGACGCCGAACCCGAACGACACGCGGCCGGTCGTCACGCAGACGCTCGGTCCGACGTGGGGCCTGCATCTCGTCGACGTGAACATCGCGCTCGGCAACCTCGTCGCGCTCGCACGCTCCGAAGGTACCGCGTTCCACGGTTGAGCGAGCGGAGGCGAGCGGAAGCGTGGCCGAGCGGCCCGGCGCCGCAGGCGCCAAGAGCGGAGACGCTGAGCCCGCCGGGTCGGGAGCATCAGGGCCCGGTCTCGACACTGTCCAGCACGTCGCGCGCGCGGTCGACCATCGCGACGACGGGCGCGAGCACGACCGAGAGCTTCGGCGCGGACGGCAGGTCGGGATGCGGACGCGTCGGCGCCCACCGGAGGTCGCGCGCGATGCGCCGGGCGAGCGCGTCGCGCTCCGTGGGCGTCATCGCGTCGCGGAGACGGCTCGCGACCCGCTCCTCGTTCGCGAGGTAGTGGTCGATGCACTCGACGAGGTCGGCGACGCACGGGTTCCGGAGCGTGTCCCGGTCGCCGAACCACTGCAGCTTCACCATGCTCCGCTCCGCGCCGAGCTTCCGCGCGAGGGCGTCGTCGATCGCGTCCGACTCCTCCGGGAAGCGCGCGCGTGCGGCGCGCCAGACATGGCGTTCGGCGGCGGTCGCGTGCGACACGAACGCGATCCGCAGACGGCGCAGGACGGCGCGTCGCGTGCGCAGCTCGTCGCCCGTCGAACGGTCGTCGGCAGGCGGGAGCGCGCGCACGTCGCGCAGGATCCCGCGGACGACGCCTCGGTGCTCGGCCAACGGCGTCGTGTCCTCCACGGTGCACATCGTTCCCCGCGACCTGCGCGCCCGACGCTGGTTTCGGCTCCGCGCGCACGGGGTACGTCCGGCGCCGCGTGAGGCGCGTGACCGAGGTCGTCGTCTGGTCGGCACTCCTGCTCGGAGTGTGGGTGCTCACGCTGTCGTCGGTCAGCACTCCGGAGCTCGCCGTCGCGTCCGCGTGCGCGGTCCTCGCGGCCGTCGCGACGCTCGGTGCGCGTGTCGTGAGCGGAGGCAGCTGGGCGCCGTCGCCCGGCTGGGCGCGATGGCTCGTCGCGCTGCCGGTCGCGATCGTCGCCGACACGGCCCGCATCTTCGGGCTCGCGCTGGCGCAGCTCGCACACGGGCGCCGGCGCGAGCCCGGTGACATCCGCCCGGTCCCCATCGGCGACCGCGGCGACGACGCGCGTGCGGCGGCCCACCGCGCGCTCTCGACGTTGTGCGTCACGTCGACGCCGGGCTCCTTCGTCGTCGACGCGCGACCCGACGACGGGAAGCTCCTCGTCCACACGCTCGTCGAAGGCGCGCCGTCGATCGCCAAGGTGGTCTCGCGATGACCGGCGCGGCGACACGGCGATGACGGCCGCGGTGACACGGCGATGACGGCCGCGGTCACACCGCCATGACGGCCGCGGTCACACCGCCATGAATGCATGGTCGTGGGCGGCCGTCGCCCTCCTCGCAGGCGCGCTCGCTCCCGCGCTGATGCTCGGCGCGCGGGGAAGCTCGATCGACCGGCTCGTCGGGCTCGAGCTGGCCGGGTCGGTCGCCACGATCACGCTCCTCGTCATGGCGCAGGCCGCGAGCCAGTCGTCGTACCTCGTCGTCCCGCTCGTGCTCGTGCTGCTGTCGTTCGCGGGCACGCTCGTGTTCACGCGGCTGCTCGGCCCGCGGTCGAGCTGAGGTCCCGGTGTCGGCCGGCTACGTCGTCTCGCGTGCGTTGCTCGTCGCGGGTGTCGCGGTGACCGTCGCGTCGGCGTGCGCCGCGTTGAGCATGAAGAACGTCGTCAACCGGATCCACTTCCTCACGCCGATCACGTCGCTCGGCGGTCCGCTCGTCGGGCTCGCCCTCGCGGTCGAGAACGGTTGGGGGCTCGAGACCGCGCAGATCCTGTTCATCGTCTTCCTCCTCGCGCTCGCAGGGCCCGCGCTCGCCGCCGCGACGGGCCGGGTCGCCGCGCAGCGCGAGGGCCTGATCGAACGCGAGGCTCCACGATGAGTGAGGTCGTCGTCGCGATCGCATTGACGCTCGTCCTCGTCGCGGGGACGGCGGTCGTCATGACGAACGACCCGGAGCGACAGGCGGTCACGCTGTCGGTGCTCGGGATCGTCCTCACGGTGCTGTTCGTCGCGTTGCAGGCGCCCGACGTCGCGCTCTCGCAGCTCGGGGTCGGCGCTGCGATCGTCCCGTTGATGGTGATGCTCGCGATCCGGAAGATCCGGGCGACGCGGTGACCCGGTGACGCGGCTCACGCGCATGGTGCTGTTCATCATCGGGGGCGGGTGCGTCGCGGCGATGCTCGTCCTGGTCTTCCTCGACATGCCCGCGTTCGGCGGGAAGCACCATCCGTACCGCGACTACGCGGTCCCCGCCGCGGTGCAGCACGGCACCGCGAACGTGGTCTCGGCGGTGAACTTCGACCAGCGCGGCATCGACACGTTCGGCGAGGAGACGATCATGCTCGGCTCCGTCGTCGGTGTCGCGGTGCTCCTGCGTCCGGGTGAGCACGAGCACGAGGAAGAGGGGCCGGCGACGGGGCGCGTGCTCGACTCGACGCGGCTCGCGGCGTACCTCGTCCTCGCGGTGACGATGATCGTCGGGCTCGACGTCGTGCTCCACGGTGCGATCACGCCGGGAGGCGGCTTCCAGGGCGGCGTCGTCCTCGCGACGGGCGCGCACCTCCTGTACGTCGGCGGTCGCTACCCGGCGCTCCGGCGCGTCACGCCCGAGCCCGTCTACGAGGCCGGCGAGGCGTTCGGCGCCGCGGCCTTCGCCGGACTCGGGCTCGCCGGCATCGCGGTGGGCGGCGCGTTCCTGGCCAACCTTCTTCCCAACGGGACGTTCGGCCAGCTCTTCTCCGCCGGGAGCGTGCCGTTGCTCAGCATCGCGGTCGGCATCGAGGTCGCGTGCGGCACGGTGGTGCTGCTCGCGCAGTTCCTCCGCCAGGAGCTCGCCATCCGCCCGAACGAGAGCGGGTGACGGACATCCGATGACGTACTACGCCTACTTCGTCGCCGGCTGGCTGCTCCTCGTCGGCGTGTACGGGATCGTGCGCAGCCGCGACCTGGTGCACGCGGTCGTGTCGCTGTCGGTCTGCCAGTCCGGGACCTACGTCCTGCTGCTCTCGGTCGGCTATCAGAAGGGCGCGGTCGCTCCGGTGTTCGGCTCGACGCTGCCGACCTCGACGCCCGTCGTCGACCCCGTCGTGCAGGCGATGACGCTCACCGACATCGTCGTCGGCGCGACGGTCACCGCGTTGCTGCTCGCGATCGCGGTGCAGATCGCCAAGCGCCACGGGACGGTCGACCCCGACGAGCTCGTCTCCCTCGAGGGCTGACGTGTTGGCCGTCGCGCCGGTGCGCTTCGACGCCACCGCCGCGCACCTGCTGCCGATCGCGATCACCGTCCCGATCGTGATCGCGTGCGTGCTGATCGCCGGCCGCGCGATGCCGCGGTGGACGAGCGACGCGCTCGCGGTCGCCGCCGCGCTCGGCGTCGCCGGCATCGACGGTGCCGCCTTGGCGAGCACGACCGCGAACCGCGTCGTGGCGTGGGCCGGCGGCTGGCAGCCCAGGCACGGCTTCAGCGTCGGTGTCGTGCTCGTCGCCGATCCCCTCAACGCCGGGCTCGCGCTGGTCACCGCCGCGCTCATGGCCGCCGCGCTCCTCTACAGCTGGCGCTACTTCGAGTCCGCAGGCGCGCACTACCAGGCGTTGATGTTGCTCTTCCTGGCCGGGATGCAGGGGTTCGCGTTCAGCGGCGACCTGTTCGACATGTTCGTGTTCTTCGAGCTGATGGGCGCAGTCGCGTACGCGCTGACGGGCCTGAAGATCGAGGACCGGACCTCCGTGCAGGGTGCGCTCAACTTCGGGATCATCAACTCGCTCGGCGCGTACCTGTCGCTGGCCGGCGTCGCCGTCCTGTACTCGCGCACCGGTCAGCTCGGGCTCGCGCAGCTCGGGCACGCGCTCGACCATCAACAGCCCGATGCGCTGATCGTCGGCGGCTTCGTGCTCGTCTCGTGCGGCTTCCTGGTGAAGGCCGCGGTCGTGCCGTTCCACTTCTGGCTCGCGGACGCGCACGCCGTCGCGCCGAGCTCCGTGTGCGTCCTGTTCTCGGGGGTGATGGTCGAGCTCGGGCTGTACGGCTTCGCGCGCGTCTACTGGATCGTGTTCGGCGGCACGCTGCCGGGTGACGACATCCGGCGTGCGTTCGTCGTCATCGGGCTCGTCACCGCGGTGGTCGCGGCGACGATGTGCTTCTGCCAGCGACACGTGAAGCGCCTGCTCGCGTACTCGACGATCGCGCACGTCGGCCTGTTCCTCGTCGCGGTCGCGACGTTGACGGCCGAGGGCACCGCGGGCGCGGCACTGTACGTCGCCGGTCACGCAGGGGTGAAGGCCGCGCTCTTCCTGCTTGCCGGTCTCGCGCTGAACCGCTACGGGTCCGTCGACGAGTGGGAGCTCTACGGCCGCGGGAAGGACGACCGGCTGACCGGTGTGCTGTTCCTCCTCGCGGGGCTCGCGCTCGCGGGGCTGCCACCGTTCGCGACCGCGATCGGGAAAGGCGTCGCCGAGGAGGCGGTCGCGAAGGCGGGGTACCCGTGGGGGCCGGCGCTGTTCGTGATCGTGTCGGCGGTGACGGGCGGCGCGGTGATCCGCGCGGGCTTGCGGATCTACTTCGCCGCGGGACCGCGCCCGCACGGTCAGGGACAGCCGGCGACACGCGGCGACGAGGAGCGCGACGTCAGCACGACCATCCCCCGGCACCCCCCGACGATGATGCTCGCGATCGTCGGCCTGCTCGCGGGGTCGTTCGTGCTCGGCGTCGTCCCGCGCTGGTACTCGGCGTTCGGGAACGCGGCCCAGCGGTTCGTCGACCGGAACGGGTACATCGCGCAGACGCTGACCGCCGCGCCCGCGACCGTCGTGCACCACCTCCCGGACGTGTCGTGGACGGCGTCGTCCGTCGTGCTCGGCACGGTGTCCGCGCTGCTCGCGGTCGTGTTCGCGTTCGCCGGTCTGTACCACGAGCGCGCACCGCAGCCCGTCGCGCTGGTCGGACGCGCGTTCGGTCCGCCGCTGCGCGTGCTCAGGGGCGTGCACTCCGGGCACATCGGCGACTACGCGGCCTGGGTGCTCGTCGGCCTGGCCGGCATCGGCGCGCTCGTCGGCCTCCCGCTGCGCTGACCGATCGATTGCTCGTTGAGCGAAATCCGTCGATCGGCGGTACTCACGTCTCAATGAGCCATGAGCGCGGGCGACGGTAAGGTCCGCGTCCATGGACGACCTGTTCGACGGCGACGACGCGACCGGCATCGCGGCCGCGATCCGCGCGGGAGACGTGTCGGCGCGCGAGGTCGTGGAGGCCGCGGTCGCGCGCATCGAAGCGCGCAACCCCGTGATCAACGCCGTCACGGAACAGCGCATCGAGGCCGCGCTCGCCGAGGTGGCCGACGGTCCCCCCGCCCGGGGTGCTCGGCGGCGTGCCCTTCGCGGTGAAGGACCTCGGCGCCGACGTCGCGGGCATGCGCTCGACCGGCGGCTCGCGCCTGCAAGCCGACGTCGTCGCGCGGGAGGACTCCGCGGTCGTGGCGCGCTACCGGGCGGCCGGGCTCGTCGTCGTCGGGACGACGAACGCGCCCGAGTGGGGCCGCAACGCGTCGACCGAACCCGTCCTGCACGGTCCCACGCGGAACCCCTACCGGTTGTCGCACTCGGCCGGTGGGTCGTCGGGCGGGAGCGCGGCCGCCGTTGCGTCGGGGATGGTGCCGGTCGCGCACGGCAACGACGGCGGCGGCTCGATCCGCATCCCGGCGTCGGCATGCGGTCTCGTCGGGCTCAAGCCGACACGGGCGCGCACCCCGAACGCGCCGCGCCGCACCGCGTTCGCGTATCCGGTCGCGGTCAACCACGTTCTCGCGCGCAGCGTCCGCGACAGCGCGCTGCTCCTCGACATCGGGACGGGCCCCGCGATCGGCGACCCGTACGTGACGCCACCGCCGGCGCGCCCGTACGTCGAGGAGGTCGGCGCGCCCGCGGGGGCGTGCCGTGTCGCGCTGAGCACGGTCTTGCCGAACGGCACGCCCGCGCACGAGGCATGCGCGGCGGCCGCCACCGAGACCGCCAAGCTGCTCGAGTCGCTCGGCCACGAGGTCGAGGAGGCGACGCCGCCGTATCCGGTGGACGCGCTGCGGCTCGTCATGACGACGGTCATGGCGGTGCCGATGGCGGCCGAGATCGACGCCCGCCTCGCGCAGCTCGGGCGCGAGCTGCGCGAGGACGACATCGAGCCGTTCACGCGCGTCCTCTACGACGTCGCGTGCGCGACGTCCGGACGCGAGGTCGTGCGCGGGCTGCAGGCGCTCGAGGACGCGGGGCACGCGCTGGGCCCGTTCTTCGAACGCTACGACCTGCTGGTGACGCCGACCATGCCCGTCCCCGTCCCGCGCCTCGGTGTGCTCGACACGACCGACATCGACGCGATGTACCGCAACGCCGCGCCGTACGCGTCGCTGACGAGCTTCTGCAACGCGACGGGGCAGCCCGCGGTCTCGCTGCCGGCCGGCGTCGACGCCGACGGGCTGCCGCTCGGCGTGCAGCTCGCCGCGGCATACGGGCGTGAAGACCTGCTCCTGCGGGTCGCCGCGCAGGTCGAGCAGGCGCGACCGTGGCCCACCGCGCCGGTGTGGCCCCCGCTCGGGTAGCGCCGCGGCTAGCGCGCGGGGTGGTGACGGCTCAGGAAGTCGACGACCGCGACCGTGAACGCGTCGTTGCGGTCGCCCGCGACCATGTGCCCCGCGCCCGACACGTCCGTGAACTCGACGGTCGGGAAGCGGGCGAGGAACGCGGCCGCCTTCTGCTCGCTCACGAGGTCGCTGACGCGTCCGCGCACGAGCATCATCGGGAGCCCCCGCCCGAGGATCGCGTCGACCGCGGCTTCGAGCCGTGGGACGTCGTGGATCTCGGACGGCGGGAAGTCGGCGGTCCCGCCGATGAAGCGCGGATCCCAGTGCCAGTACCAGCGGCCGTCGCGCATCCGCAGGTTCTTCTCGAGCCCCGAGAGGTCCTTCGGGCGCGGACGGTGCGGGTTGTACTCGGCGATGGCGTCGGCCGCCTCCTCCAGCGACGCGAACCCGGTGCGCGCGTTGCGAGCCATGAACTGCTGGATGCGGTCGGCGCCCGCCGGCTCCATGTCGGGGACGATGTCGACGAGCACGACGCCGTCGACGTTGCGCGGCGCGCGCTCGCCGACGAGCAGGATCGACGTGAGGCCACCGAGTGAGGCACCGATGAGCACCGCCGGACGGTCGAGCGTCTCGAGCACGCGCTCGACGTCGCCCGCGAAGCTCGACAGCCGGTAGTCGCCGTTCGGCGGCCACTCCGTCTCGCCGTGCCCGCGCGCGTCGAGCGTGATCGCCTGCCAGCCGCGCTCCGCGACCGCGGACGCGGTGCCACCCCACGAGTGGCGCGTCTGACCGCCGCCGTGGAGGAAGACGACGGGCGGCGCGTCGGACGGTCCGCGCCGGTCCCCCGCGAGCGCGATGCCGCCCACACCGTCGAAGGTCACGCGGACGGGGGCGACGCGGTCGCTCGGCGCAGGGCGCGTGCCGACGCGCCGGGAGGACTCGGTCATGCGAGGGATCTTGTCACGTGCGGCGCGACGACCCGGATGCCGCGCTCACCGCGACGCCGGCGTCACCGTCGCGAGCTCGCGGACGACGTCGAGGAACGAGGCGCCCGCGCCCGACAGCTCGCCGTCGCGATGCACGAACGACAGCGTGCGACTCATCGCCGGTCTGAACCGCCGCGCGACCGCGCCCTGCCGCGCGGCGTCCTCCGCGTTGTCGGCGAACCACAGGACCGACCCCACGTTGGCGAGCACGGCGGTCGTCCACGACGACCGCTCGTCGGTCTCGAGCGCGACGACGGGACGCACGCCGAGGGACGCGAAGAAGTCGGCGTACTCACGGCGTCGTGACGACCCCGGCGCCGGCAGGATCAGGCGCATGCCGTCGAGCGCGTCGAGCGAGACGGGGTCCGGAAGGTCGACGCCGGGCGGCGACACGAGGACCACGTCCTCCTCGACGAACGGCGTGACGGTGAGCGCGCCGGCGGGGCGCCGGTCGGTGAAGCCGATCTCCGCGTCGCCCGCGACGACGCGGTCCTCGATCGCGGCGGTGCCGTCGGCACGGACCATACGGACGGCGTGATCGACGCGACGCACGTAGGTCGGCATGACGTCGCGCGTGAGCAGGAGCTCGAGACTCGACGTCGTGCACAGGGAGAGCGGCGGTCCCGCGACCGTGCGCGCGCTCGCTCGGATCGCGTCGACGCGCTCGACCACGACGCGCGCATGCTCCAGCACCGCGTCCGCGTCGGCGGTCGCCACGACGGTGCGACCGGCCCGTTCGAACAGCGTGGCGCCGAGCTCGCGCTCGAGGTCCCGGATCGCGCGTGACAGCGCGGGCTGCGAGACGTGCAGCTCCGCCGCGGCCGCGGTCATCGTCCCGCGATCCGCGAGGGCGACGAGGTACCGCAGCTGCTGCAGGTTCATGGGGCCGCCACGGTAGGCCGATCCATGCGCGTGCCGCATGGATCGGACGCGGGATCGGCATTGGACACGCCGCACCGGCCCGGTCAACGTGGCGCCATGCGCCGACCTGCCACTGCTTCCCGCGCCCTCGCCGTCGCGGCGCTCGCCGTCGCGACGTTCGTCCTCGCCACGCCCGCCGCGGGCGCCGCACCGGCGCGCGCGACCGCGCCGGCGCGCCCGGCGGCCGCCACGACGACGCCCGTGCCGGCGCTCAAGCACGTCTTCACGATCGTGCTCGAGAACTACAGCGCGGAAGAGGTGACGCCGCAGCTCGCGCCGTACCTCTCCGGCCTCATGAGCCAGGGCGTCACGCTCGACCAGATGTACGGCGTCGACCACTTCAGCCTGACGAACTACATCGCGATGACGAGCGGCAACGCCGCGAACGCGAACACCAAGCTCGACTGCCTGACCGTCGCGTACTCGAGCTGCATCTACACGCCGCCCGACGACACGAACATCGGCGACCAGATGGAGCTGACCGGCCACACGTGGAAGGCCTACCTGGAGTCGATGCCGGCTCCGTGCACGCACCCGAACGTCGTCGGCGCGAAGGACACCTACCTCGTCGGCTACGCGACCCGGCACAACCCGTTCGTGTACTACCAGGACGTCGTGGGCACCGACATCACGACGACGCCCGCGCGCTGCGTCGCTCACGACGTCCCGTACACCGACTTCGCGACCGACCTGGCCGCCCAGGCGCTGCCGAACTACGCGCTGATCGTCCCGAACACGTGCGACGACGCGCACGACCGCGGGACGTCGTGCAGCCTGAGCACCGCGGACACCTGGCTCTCGCAGAACGTGCCCCAGATCCTGAGCTCGCCCGAGTACCAGGACCACGGGGCGCTGTTCATCACCTTCGACGAGTCCGACGTCACCGACGCCCGCGGCTGTTGCGGCAACGCGCAGGGCGGTCACATCGCGACGGTGGTCCTCTCGCCGCTCGTCGGCACCCCCGGCGCGCACACGGCCGTCCCGTACAGCCACTACTCGCTGTTGCGCACGATCGAGGACGGGTTCGGGCTGCCCTGCCTGCGGCACGCATGCGACGCGGGCAGCCAGCCGCTCGGCAACGACGTCTGGGCCACGGGCCAGGAGGTGACGACCGGTTACACGGCGACCGAGGCGCCGTGGCTGACGACGGTGCAGAACCGGATCGGCGGGCCGCTCGACCAGGTGCAGCACAAGGCCGTCTCCGGCCTCGCGTTCGTCACCGGCGCGAGCGGCAAGCCGGGACCGCAGCCCGTCAACCCGCCGCCGGGCACGACCGGACCGACCTCGGTCACGACCGGCTGGGGCCCGAGCGAGCTGCCGCTGCTGCAGTCGATGGAGCAGTACTTCGCGCTGAACGCGGCGCAGGTGCAGAAGCTCGC
>DASRES010000007.1 GCA_035651955.1 Acidimicrobiia bacterium | reverse complement strand
GGCGCGTCGAACCTCGGCCCGACCAACCCGACGTTGCTGCGCGACGTCGCCGCGCGCGTCGCGCAGTACCGGCGTGAGAACGGGCTGGCTCCGAACGTGGCCGTCCCTGTGGACGCGGTCACCTCGTCCGGCTCGGGACTCGACCCCGACATCTCGGTGGCGAACGCGCGGCTCCAGGCGCCCCGGGTCGCGCGTGCACGCGGGCTGCCCGTCGCGACGGTGCTCGCGCTCGTCGACCACCACACGGACGCGCGGCCATGGGGCTTCCTCGGCGAGCGGACCGTCAACGTGCTCGACCTGAACCTGGCGCTCGGCGACCTCCACGCACGGCTCCAGCCGTAGTCTTCGGTCATGGCGCGTGGCCGACTGCGCATCTACCTGGGTGCCGCGCCGGGCGTCGGGAAGACGTTCGCGATGCTCAACGAGGGCTGGCGGGGACGGGCCCGGGGCAAGGACGTCGTCGTCGCGTTCGTGGAGACGCACGGCCGCGAGAACACCGCCGCGCAGCTCCACGACCTCGAGGTCGTCCCGCGCCGCACGCTGTCGTACCGCGGGTCGACGCTCGAGGAGATGGACGTCGACGCCGTGCTCGCCCGCGCTCCGCAGCTCGCGCTCGTCGACGAGCTCGCGCACACGAACGTACCGGGTTCGCGCAACGAGAAGCGCTGGCAGGACGTCGAGGAGCTCCTCGAGGCCGGCATCGACGTCGTGACGACGGTGAACATCCAGCACCTCGAGTCCGTCAACGACGTCGTGGAGCAGATCACCGGCGTCCACCAGCACGAGACCGTTCCCGACGCGATCGTGCGCGCGGCCGAGCAGGTCGAGCTGGTCGACATGACGCCCGAGGCGATCCGCCGGCGCATGGCGCACGGCAACATCTACCCGCCGGAACGGGTCGACGCCGCGCTCGCGAACTACTTCCGTCCCGGCAACCTCGCCGCGCTGCGCGAGCTCGCGCTGCTGTGGGTCGCCGACAAGGTCGACGAGAACCTGCACCAGTACATGGCCGACCACGGCATCTCGAGCACGTGGGAGACGCGTGAGCGCGTCGTGGTGGCGCTGACCGGCGCGCCGGACGCCGACGTGCTCATCCGTCGGGCCGCGCGGATGGCGCGCCGGACGCGCGGCGACCTCCTCGGCGTGCACGTCCGGTCAACCGACGGGCTGGCCGGTCCACCCACCGACGCCATGCGCGTGCAGCGGGAGCTGCTGACGCAGCTGGGTGGGGAGTACCACGAGATCGCGAGCGACGACCCCGGCAGCGCGCTCGTGCAGTTCGCGCGCGCGGAGCACGCGACGCAGCTCGTCCTCGGCGCGAGCCGCCGGTCGCGCTGGCACGACCTCGTCCGCGGGTCGGTGATCAGCCGGGTGTTGCGCGACGCCGCGCAGATCGACGTCCACGTGATCTCCTACGCGGAGGAGGGTGTCGACGCCGTCGCCGGCACGCGTGGCGGTCACGTGCACTTCGCGCCGCTGTCGAAGCGACGCCGGATGGCGGGCTGGCTCTTCGCCGTCGCCGGTCCGCTGCTGCTCACGCTCGTGATGTCGCACCTACGCGGTGACCTCTCGCTGCCGACCGAGCTGCTGCTGTTCCTGTTCGTCGCGGTGACGGCCGCGGCGCTCGGCGGGTTCGGGCCCGCGCTCGTCGCGAGCGTCGGCGGCTTCGCGCTCGCGAACTGGTACTTCGCGCCGCCGCTGCACCGGTGGTCGATCGCCGAGGGCCAGAACGTCGCCGCGCTCCTCGTGTTCCTCGCGGTCGCGGGCGTGGTGAGCGCACTCGTCAGTGCCGCTGCCCGGCGGAGCGCCGAGGCGACGCGCGCGAAGGCCGAGGCCGCGACGCTCGCGCAACTGAGCGGCTCGCTGCTCGGTCAGCCCGATCCGCTCGCGCCGATGATGACCCAGCTCCGCTCGACGTTCGACGTGCAGGCGATCGCGGTGTTGCGCCGCCGCGGCGACGGGTGGGTCGTGGAGACCTCGGCGGGGGAGCCGGTCCCCGCGCGCCCGGAGGACGGCGAGCTCAGCGTCCCGCTCGACGAGCGCACCCAGCTCGTCTTCGTCGGTCCGGGGCTCGACGAGCAGGACCTCACGGTCCTCCTCGCGTTCACGAACCAGCTCGCGCTCGCGCTCGAGAGCCGTGAGCTGCGCGCCGAGGCCGCGATGGCGCGCGGGCTCGCGGAGGCGAACGAGCTCCGCACCGCGTTGCTGGCGGGCGTGTCGCACGACCTTCGCACGCCGCTCGCGTCGATCAAGGCGGCCGCGACGAGCCTGCTCCAGCGGGACGTCACCTGGACGCCCGAGGCGGTGCACGAGCTGCTGTCGACGATCGACGAGGAGGCCGACCGGCTCAACGCGCTCATCGGCAACCTGCTCGACATGAGTCGCATCCAGACGGGCTCGCTGCACCCGACGATGCGCGAGGTCGGGCTCGAGGAGATCGTCCCGCTCGCGCTCGACGGGCTCGGCGAGCGCGCCGACGACGTCGTCCTCGACGTGCCCGAGTCGTTGCCGCGCGTCGAGGTCGACGCGCAGCTCCTCGAACGCGCGGTGGCAAACGTCGTCGCGAACGCGCTGGCGTTCTCGCCGGCCGGCAAGCAGGTCCGCGTGGAGGCCGGCGCGGTCGGCGACCGGGTGGACGTACGCGTCGTGGACCGGGGCCCCGGCGTCCCGGTCGAGCAGCGCGAGCAGATGTTCCGGCCGTTCCAGCGCCTGGGCGACACGAACGCGAACGGCAACGGCGTGGGCCTGGGGCTCGCGGTGGCGCGTGGGTTCGTCGAGGCGATGGGCGGCCGCGTGAGCGTCGACGACACGCCCGGTGGTGGACTGACGGTCGTGATGAGCGTGAAGGCGGCGCCGTCGTGACACGCGTCCTCGTCGTCGACGACGAGCCCCAGATCCGGCGGGCACTCGGCATCAACCTTCGCGCGCGTGGCTACGAGGTCGACCTCGCGGAGAACGGCGAGGTCGCGCTCGACCTCGCTGCTCGCCACCATCCCGACGTCGTCGTGCTCGACCTCGGGCTGCCCGGGATCGACGGCGTCGACGTCATCCACGGTCTGCGCGGCTGGTCGACCGTCCCCGTCGTCGTGCTGTCGGTGCGCGACCGGGAGGCCGACAAGGTGGCCGCGCTCGACGCGGGTGCCGACGACTACGTCACGAAGCCGTTCGGCATGGACGAGCTGCTCGCGCGGCTGCGCGCCTCGCTCCGGCGTGGCGCGCGCGGCGAGGAGGCGATCACGGTCACGACGCCGGCGTTCGTCATCGACCTCGGCGCGAAGCGCGTGACCCGTGAGGGCGACGAGGTGCGGCTCACACCGACGGAGTGGCATCTCGTGGAGGTGCTGGTGCGCAACGCCGGGAAGCTCGTGAGCCAGCGCCAGCTGTTGCAAGAGGTGTGGGGCCCGCAGTACGGGACCGAGTCGAACTACCTGCGCGTGTTCATGGCCCAGGTCCGCCGGAAGCTCGAGCCCGAGCCGGCGCGGCCGCGGTACTTCATCACCGAGCCGGGCATGGGGTACCGGTTCGAACCGGCCGACAGCGCGTGAGCGGCGTCGTTCGCGTCGCGTCCGGCGCGTAACCGTTCGGGTGACGTCGAGCTCGGGTGCGAGACCGTCGCGGCGCGCGGCCGTCATCCCGGCGCGCCCATGAACGCCGCCTGACCGCCATCGCACGCTTCGCCCTCTGCCTGAGCGCTATCTGGCAGCTCCCGGGCCAGACGTAACACGCGGGACACACGGCAGATACGTGAGTGACACGCGACTTTCTTACGGTTCTCGCGTCCGGCAGCAGGCAGTGACCTCGGGGGGAGGATTCGGCGTGTCGAACACGAAGAAGCTCATCGCGCTGACGGTGATCACCTTCATCGCGCTGCTCATGGTGAGCCAGTTCGCGACCCACAAGGGAGACGCTGGTGGGAGCGCCACAGGCACCGCGCGCAACGTGGCGGCCGCGACGAACAACAAGATCACCGACACCAAGGTGCCGGTCACGCAGGTCGGCCTCAATCAACTTGCCAACCAGGCCGGTGAGCTGACCGTCGCGGTCAACTTCAGCTGGCTGCTGATCACCGGCTTCCTCGTGCTCTTCATGCAGGTCGGCTTCGCGTTCCTCGTCACAGGGCTGACACGCGCGAAAAACGCGGGGCACATGATGATGATGAACATCGCCGCGTTCGCGATCGCCCTGCTCGCGTACTACGCGGTCGGGTTCGCGTTCCAGTTCGGAGGCGTCGGGATCGGCGGCGTGGGAAACCTCGGCGGGCTCGGCGTCCTCAACAGCATGCTCGGGCACGGCCACGCCGGACTGATCGGATTGCACGGATTCTTCCTGCAGACCGGCGGAACCTACGACGTCGGCGCGCTCGCGTTCTTCCTGTTCCAGGTCGTGTTCATGGAGACCGCGGGCTACATCATCATCGGGGCGATCGCCGAGCGGATCAATTTCGCGACGTTCATCGTCGCCGAGGTCGCGATGGGGGCGATCATCTACCCGATCTACGGGATGTGGGTGTGGGGCGGCGGATGGCTGTCGCAGCTCGGTCACTCGCTGCACCTGGGGCACGGTGCCGTCGACTTCGCTGGCTCCGGAGTCGTCCACGCGACAGGCGGCTGGGCGGCGCTCGCGCTGGCGATGCTGCTCGGGCCGCGCATCGGCAAGTACAAGAAGGACGGAACACCGCGCGCCTTCCCGGGGCACAACCTCGGCTACGTCGTCATCGGTACCTTGGTGCTCGTGTTCGGGTGGATGGGCTTCAACCCGGGCTCGACGTTCGGCGCGACCGACCTTCGCATCAGCATCGTCGCGGTCAACACGCTTCTCTCGGCGTGCGCGGGCTTCGTCACCGCGATGGCCTGGACGGCGAGCCGGTACGGCAAGCCGGACATCTCGATGTCGTGCAACGGGATGCTCGCGGGTCTCGTCGCGATCACTGCCCCGTGCGCCTTCGTGGCGCCGTGGGCCGCGACGATGATCGGCCTCCTTGCTGGGTTCCTCGTCTGCTACAGCGTCGAGTTCATCGACCGGAAGCTGAAGATCGACGACCCCTGTGGCGCGATCTCCGTGCACGGCGTGTGCGGTGCCTGGGGCGTGCTCGCGCTGGGGCTGTTCGCGGACGGCAGCTACGGCAGCGGATGGAACGGTGTTGCCGGGAACGTGAAGGGTCTGTTCTACGGCAACCCGGGGCAGCTCGGCGCCCAGGTCATCGACGTCGCGATCGGCTTCATCTGGGCGTGGGGTCTGACATACCTCATCTTCAGTCTGCTCAAGCAGCGCAAGGCCATCCGGGTTCCGCGGGAGGTCGAGCTCGAAGGCCTCGACATGGCGGAGTTCGGAGCGCTCTGTTACCCCGACTTCGTGCTCGCCACGGAGTCGCCCGGCATCGGCGAGGACTACGACGAGGTTGACGTCGT
The DNA here is from genome assembly GCA_035651955.1 of Acidimicrobiia bacterium. Classification (NCBI taxonomy): domain Bacteria; kingdom Bacillati; phylum Actinomycetota; class Acidimicrobiia; species Acidimicrobiia bacterium. The sequence goes on along the minus strand of DASRES010000007.1, from coordinate 9,283 downwards.
CGGCGCCACGGCTTCCAGCACCGTCAAGCTTCCGGCCGACGGGTGAGGTGGCCGTCGCGCTGCAGCGGCCCCACCGGAGTGCGGCCGGCACACGAGCATCGGCACCCGTGGCCGAGGGCCCGATCGAGGGTCGCCACGGGCACGGGAGGGAGACAACGATGAAGCTGATCGTCGCAGTGGTGAAACCGCATCGCGTCGACGAGGTGCTCGCCGCCGTCCACGCGCTCGACGTCAGCGGCGTCACCGTGTCGGAGACGCGGGGTCACGGACGCCAGCGCGGGCACACCGAGGTCTACCGCGGCGCCGAGTACAGGGTGGACCTGGTCCCGAAGTCCAAGGTTGAGATCCTCGTCGACGACATCGACGTCGAGAAGCTGGTCGATGCCGTCGTGAAGGCGGCGCAGACCGGCAAGATCGGCGACGGCAAGGTGTGGATCGTGCCGGTCGAGGACGTGGTCCGTGTCAGAACCGAGGAGCGCGGGCTCGCGGCGATTCGCTGAGGACCGCCGGCGCCTGGTCGAAGACGAAGAGCTGCGGGGCCCGGCGTTCGGCCGGGCCTACGCAGCGCTGCTCGACGAGTGGCTCGCTTCCCTCCTGGGCGTGCAGGACGGCGTCGCGCTCGTCGCGTGCGGCGGGCTCGGGCGGGGGGAGGTCGCGCCTCAGAGCGATCTCGACGTTCTGCTGTTGCACGACCCGCGTATCGACGTCAGGCCGATCGCGGAGCGCATGTGGTACCCGGTCTGGGACGAGCAACTCACGCTCGACCACAGCGTCCGCACGCCGAAGGAGGCGGTCAGGGTCGCAGGCGAGGACCTGAAGACTGCGATGACACTGCTCGACGGGCGCGTCATCGCGGGGGACCGCGCGCTCGGGGAGGACACGCTCGCCGCGGTGCGCGTCGCGTGGGCGCACCGACGTGGACGCCGGCTCCCGGCGCTCGACGCGATCAGCGGGTCGCGACATCGCGACGTCGGTGATCTCGCATACCTGCTGGAGCCCGACCTGAAGCAGGCGAAGGGCGGCTTGCGTGATCTGAGTGTCATTCGCGCGGTCCGCCTTGCCGTCGGTGAGACGATCGACGACGCCGCGAGCCTCCACGCGTTCGAGGAGCTGTTCACCGCGCGAGTCGAGTTGCACCGGGCCACCGGTCGACGGGGCGAGCGCCTCTTCCTCGAGGTGCAGGACGAGGTCGCCGCGCGGGTCGGCCTCGACTCGGACGAGCTGATGACGCGCCTCGCTGGCGCGGCGCGCTCGATCGCGCGCACCTACGATGACGTATGGCGTAGGGCGCGCGCCCGGCTCGCCGGCCCGAAGTCGCGGAGGGCGCCCGGCGGCGATCGCGAGCTGGCGCTCGGCATCGTGATGCGCGACGGCGAGGTGGACATCTCCGCGGACGCGCCGCCGGCGGACATCACGCTTCTTCTCAACGTCGCCGAGGCGGCCGCGAGCGAGAACGCGCCGATCGCGCGACGTGCACTCGAATGGCTCGACCGACGGGTCGCGCCGGAGACGGGTCCGTGGCCCGGACAGGCGCGCGATGCGCTGGTCGCGCTCTTGGGGAGTGGAGAGCCCCTGGTCGACGTGTTCGAGACACTCGACGAGTACGACCTGCTGACCCGGATCCTGCCCGAGTGGCGCCGAGTACGGAGCCGGTCGCAACGGAACGCGTTCCACCGGTTCACCGTCGACCGTCATCTCACCGAGGCCGCGGTTCAGGCGGCCGCGTTCGTGCGGAACGTGAGCCGCCCCGACCTGCTGCTCGTCGGCGCGTGGCTGCACGACCTCGGCAAGGGGTCGGCGGGTGATCACACCGACGCAGGTGTCCGTCTGATGAGCGAGATCGCTCCGCGGATGGGCTTCGACGACGCGGACACCGACGTGCTCGTCTCGCTCGTCCGCAACCACCTCCTGTTGCCATCGATCGCGACGAGTCGCGATCTTGAGGACCCGGCCACCTTGCACGCGGTCGCGCGAGCAGTCGGGTCGTCGGAGGTGCTGTTCCTCCTCGCGGCGTTGACCCAGGCCGACTCGCTCGCGACCGGGCCGACCGCGTGGAGCGATTGGAAGGAGGAGCTCGTGCGCACGCTGGTGGAGCGCGTGCACGACCTGCTTGCCGGGCGCGAGGTGAGGATCGAGCCCGGGCCGTGGACGCCGGAGCAGGAGGCCCTCGTTCGTCAGGCCGGGGGTCGGCTGCTCGTCGAGCAGCGCGAAGGTGTCACGACGATCGTCGCGCCCGACCGCCCCGGCCTCCTCAGCGTCGTGGTCGGTGTGCTGACCGCCTCCGGGGGGGACGTCCGCAGCGCACATGCGGTGTCCGTGGACGGCGTCGCGGTTGACCGCATCTCGGCGGTGCCGTCGCGCCCGAGCGTCCCGATCGATTGGAACACGTTCGAACGCGACTTGGGAGCCGCGCTTGCAGGCGACGTGGCGCTCGACGACGCGGTGCTGCAGCGCTGGCTCGCGAGCCGTCGACGGCGCTCCGCTGCGCGCGCGACGTCGCCCGAGGTGATCGTCCACCCGGTGGAGATCGCATCGGACGCGCGCGTCGTCGAGGTCCGCGCCGAGGACACACTCGGGCTCCTCTACCGGATGACCCGCGTGATCGCCGGCCATGGGCTCGATATCGCCCAGGCGCGCGTCTCGACCCTCGGTCACGAGGTCGTCGACACGTTCTACGTCACGGAGCCGGGCGGCGGAACGCCCGACGAGGCTTCCGTGGACGAGCTTGCCGCCTCGCTGCGGAGCGTGCTCTCGGGCGAGGGCGCGCATGCCCATCACGGGAGCCCGGTGCCGAAGCACCGCTGACGGTCGCGCCGGCTCCGTGCGACACGCCCGTCATGGGTGTTCCGGTCGCGGACGGCGACGAACCCGGTGCGCTACTCGACCTCGGCGTCGACCTGGACGGCGTCCACCGAGACGACCGGGCTCGTGCCGGCCGTGGCCGCGCGCGACGTCTTGCGCTGGCGGCGGATCTCGAGCACGGGCGGGATCACCGAGATCAGGATGATCACCCCGATGATCGGCAGGAGGTAGTGGTCCACGTTCGGGATCGACTTGCCCAGGAAGTACCCGGCGACGCTGACGCCGGCGGCCCACAGCGCCGCGCCGATCACGTTGAAGATCGTGAAGGCGCCGAGGTCCATCTCGCCGATGCCGGCGAGCATCGGGACGAGCGTGCGCACGAACGGGACGAAGCGTCCGATGACCACGGTCTTGCCGCCGTAGCGGTCGAAGTAGTCCTTCGACTTGTCGACGTACTCCTGCTTGAAGATGCGTGAGTCGGGACGGTGGAAGAGGGAGGGGCCGAACCGCTTGCCGAGCCAGTACCCGGTCTGGGCCCCGAGGACCGCGCCGGCGAACGCGCCGCCGGCGATGAAGAAGATGTTGAGGCCGTACTTGTTCTGGGACGCGAGGAGGCCGGCGGTGAAGAGCAGCGAGTCACCGGGGAAGACGAGCCCGAGGAGAATGCCCGACTCGGCGTAGATCACGAGGATCAAGCCGATCGTCCCGAACGTCTCGATCAGGTACTTCGGATCGAGGAAGTGCATGGGGACGACAGGTTAGACGGACGCGGACCGTGGCGCTCCCGCCGCCGCCCCAACGAGCGGTAAAGAGCCTGCGCCACGCCCGGCTTGACACCGCGGGCAGCGCCGTGGCACCACGGATGGCCCGCTACGGTGACCGCGCCCGGCTGCCGATACGCGCCCCGGACGGCCCCTCCCGCCGCCGGCCACCGCATCCGGGACCCGAAAGGAGCAGTCCCCTTGCCCAAGCCGCTCGTCATCGTCGAATCGAGGGCGAAGGCCAAGACCATCGAGGGCTTCCTCGGTGGCGACTACGTCGTCATGGCGTGCTTCGGCCACATCCGCGACCTGCCGAAGAGCGGCCTCGCGGTCGACGTCGAGGACCACTTCACGCCGCACTACATCGTCCCGGACAAGAGCAAGCCGACCGTCAAGGCGCTCAAGGCCGCGCTGAAGGACGCGGACGAGCTGTACCTCGCGACGGACGAGGACCGCGAGGGCGAGGCCATCTCGTGGGAGCTGCTCGAGGTCCTCCAGCCGCGCGTCCCGGTCAAGCGGATGGTGTTCCACGAGATCACGCCGGCCGCGATCCGGGAGGCGATCGACGGGTGGCGGAGCCTCGACATGAAGCTCGTCGAGGCGCAGGAGGGCCGCCGCGTCCTCGACCGGCTCGTGGGCTACGAGCTGTCGCCGGTCCTGTGGCGCAAGGTCGGTCCCAAGCTGTCGGCGGGCCGGGTGCAGAGCGTCGCCACGCGCATGCTCGTCGAGCGCGAGCGCGCCCGGATGGCGTTCCGCCGCGCGGAGTATTGGGACCTCGACGGCGCGTTCCGCTCGCACGGCTCGCCGTTCGGTGCGCGGCTGTTCGAGCTCGACGACCGCCGGCTGGCGCGCAGCGGCGACTTCGACAGCGCGACCGGTGAGGTCGCGGCCGACCGCGACGTCGTCCGTCTCGACGAGGCCGCGGCTCGCGCGCTCGCGGGACGTCTCGACGGTTCGGAGTTCCGGGTCTCGTCGGTGGAGTCGACGAGCTTCACCGAGAAGCCGAAGGCGCCGTTCACGACGTCGTCGATGCAGCAGGAGGCGGGCCGCAAGCTGCGGTTCGGCTCGAAGCGCACGATGGACGTCGCCCAGGACCTGTACGAGCAGGGCTACATCACGTACATGCGGACGGACTCGACGACGCTGTCGAGCCAGGCGCTCACCGCGGCGCGCGCCAGCATCCGCGAGCTGTACGGCGAGGAGTACCTGCCGCCCGAGCCACGCGAGTACCGCGGACGCGTGAAGAACGCGCAGGAGGCGCACGAGGCGATCCGTCCCGCGGGTGAGCGCATCCGCACGCCCGACGAGGTGCGCGGCCAGATCCCGAGCGACCACCAGCGGCTGTACGAGCTGATCTGGATGCGCACGATCGCGTCGCAGATGACCGACGCGCGCGCCCGGCGTGTCACCGTGCGACTGGACGCGACGTCGACCGCCGGGGAGCGCGCGCGTTTCAGCGCGTCGGGCAAGACCTACGAGTTCCTCGGCTTCCGGCGCGCGTACGTCGAGGGCACCGACGAGACGGCGGCGGACACCGACGAGAGCGAGGCGACGTTGCCGTCCGTCGCGGAGGGTGAGGTCGTCGCGTGCGACGGTCTCACGCCGAGCGGCCACACGACGCAGCCGCCCGCGCGTTTCACCGAGGCGAGCCTCGTCAAGGAGCTCGAGGAGCGCGGCATCGGCCGTCCGTCGACGTACGCGGCCGTCATCGAGACGATCCAGAACCGCGGCTACGCGTGGAGGAAGGGCAACGCGCTGGTCCCGTCGTGGGTCGCGTTCGCCAAGATCCAGCTCCTCGAGCAGCACTTCGCGCACCTCGTCGACTACGGGTTCACCGCGACGATGGAGGAGGCGCTCGACGTCATCGCGCGCGGTGAGGGCGAGGCCGAGAAGTGGTTGCACTCCTTCTATTACGGGAACGGGCAGGCCGGGCTGCGCGAGCTCGTCGCCGACGAGCACCTCGCGACGATCGATCCGCGCGAGGTCAACACCGTGCACCTCGGCCCCGAGTTCGACGACGCCGGGATCGTGCTGCGCGTCGGGAGGTACGGGCCGTACCTGTCGCGTGGTGAGCAGACCGCACCCGTTCCCGAGGACGTCGCGCCCGACGAGCTCACGGTCGACGACGCGCAGGCGCGTCTCGAGCGCGGTCGCGACCAGGGCCGTGAGCTCGGCACCGATCCCGCGACAGGACTGCCCGTCATCGTGCGGGACGGCCGGTACGGGCCGTACGTGCAGCTGGGCGAGCCCGTCGACGGATCGAAGGAGAAGCCCCGCACCGCGTCGCTGTTCAAGACGATGACCGTCGAGCGGGTGACGCTCGACGACGCCCTGCAGCTGCTGTCGCTGCCGCGCGTCGTCGGCGTCGACGACGACGGCACGGAGATCACCGCGCAGAACGGTCGCTACGGCCCGTATCTCAAGAAGGGCAGCGAGACGCGCAGCCTCGACAACGAGGAGCAGATCTTCACCGTCACGAAGCAGCAGGCCGACGCGCTGTTCGCGCAGCCGAAGCGACGCGGCCGCCAGGCGAAGGCACCGATCGCGGAGCTGGGCGAGCGCCCGGGTACCGGCGCGCCCGTCCGCATCCTCGACGGTCGCTACGGCCCGTACGCGACCGACGGGACGACGAACGCGTCGCTGCCACGCGGCACGGACCCCGCGACCGTCACGCTCCAGGACGCGGTCGCGCTGCTCGAGGCGCGCGAGGAGGCGGGCCCGAGCCGCCGGCCCGCGAAGAAGAAGACGCCGGCCAAGAAGAAGGCGCCCGCGAAGAAGAAGGCCGCGGCCGCGTCGAAGACCGCGGCCAAGAAGACGGCCAAGCCCGCCAAGAAGGCCGCCGCGAAGAAGAGCCCGGCCGCCGAGTAGCCGCGCCGACACCACGCGCGGCGGGCACCACGGCGCCACCTAGGCTGGCCCGCGGTGAGCGCCGAGCATGCGCCGTTCATCCCGCCTGCTCACGGTGAGCAGGCCCTGCCGTCGTCGACGTGGCGGGTGTTCGGGTCGCGTGCGTACTTCAAGCTCTGGCTCGCGCAGGTCGGCTCGAGCCTGGGCGACTGGATCGGCCTGATCGCGATCCTCGCGATCGCGGCGCGTGTCTCGAACAACTCGGGAACGGCCGTCGGCCTCGTCATGGTCGCCCGCATGGTGCCGGGGTTCTTCCTGGCCACGGTCGGCGGCGTCCTCGTCGACCGGTGGGATCGCCGGAAGGTGATGGTGTGGTGCGACGTCGGGCGCGCCGCGCTGCTCGCGGTGCTGCCGTTCGTCGACACGCTGCTCGGCCTGATCCTCGTGTCGCTGCTGATGGAGATCCTGACGCTGCTGTGGGGTCCGGCGAAGGACGCGTCGGTGCCGCACCTCGTCGAGGGCAGGCAGCTGTCGTCGGCGAACTCGCTGTCGCTCGCGGCTGCGTACGGGACGTTCCCGGTCGGGTCGCTGATCTTCTCGTTGCTGGCCGTGCTGGCGAAGTGGCTCGGGCACTTCGGGCCGTTCTCCGCGCTCAAGGTCGACCGCGAGGTGCTCGCGCTGTGGGTCGACGGCCTGACGTTCCTGATCTCCGCGTACATCGTCTTCCGTCTGCCGATCCCGCACATCGACCGTCACAAGGGGCAGCGGATCGACTGGTCGCAGTCGGTCCGCGACATCGTCGAGGGGATGCGGTTCATCGCGTCGCACCCGATCGTGCGCGGCGTCCTCATCGGTCTGGGCGCGGGGCTGATCGGCGGGGGTGCGATGATCCCGCTCGGGCCGGTGTTCGCGAAGGTCGTGCTCGGCGGCAGCAGCGCGACGTTCGGCTTCCTCATGACCGCGCTCGGCATGGGTGCGGCCGCGGGCGTGTTCACGTTGCTCGCGGTGCAGCGGCGGCTGCCGCGTGAGTCGCTGTTCGCGTACGCGGTCATGGGTGTGGGCGCGGCACTCATCGCGGCGGTGTCGTCCTCGACGTTGTGGCTCGCGGCGCCGCTGATCGCGCTGGTCGGCGCGTTCTCGGGTGCCGCGTACGTCTCCGGGTTCACCGTGTTGCAGGAGAACGTGGCCGACGAGCTGCGCGGGCGGACGTTCGCCACGCTGTACACCGTCATCCGCCTCTGTCTGCTGCTGTCGCTCACCGTGTCGCCGTTGTTCTCGGATCTGTTCGACTGGCTCTCGAAGCTGGTGTTCGGGCACCGCTCGGTGTCGGTCGCGGGCGCGTCGTACGGGTTGCAGGGCGTGCGGATCGCCTTGTGGCTCGGCGGCGCGATCTGCATCGTCGCGGGCTGGCTGTCACGCCGCGAGGTCCGCCGCGCGCGTGAGCGAGGGGCGACGGCGTGAGCGACCGCGGCCGGTTCGTCGTCCTCGAGGGCGGCGAGGCGTCGGGCAAGAGCACGCAGGCCCGGCTCCTCGCGCACCACTGGCGCGCGGCAGGACGGCGTGTCGATCTCACCTTCGAGCCCGGCGCGACGCCGCTCGGGAAGGATCTCCGCCGGCTCCTGCTCGACACGGCCGATCCGGTCGACCCGCTCGCGGAGCTCCTCCTGCTCGTGGCGGACCGCGCCGAGCACGTCGCACGCGTCGTGCGACCGGCGCTGGATGCCGGTGTGGACGTCGTGTGCGACCGGTACGTCCCGTCGTCGCTCGTGTACCAGGGGCTGGTGCGTGGCGTCGGCCTCGAGGTGGTCGAGCGCGTGAACGCGGGGTTCCCGCGCCCCGACGTCGTCGTCGTGCTCGACGTCTCGGACGCGGTCGCGGTGGCGCGTCGCGGTGTCCCGTCGGACCGCATCGAGCGCGAGGGCGAGGAGTTCCACGCGCGCGTGCGCGCGGGGTACCGCACGCTCGCGTCCGAGCGGGGGTGGCTCGTGGTCGACGGGGACGGCGCTCCGGACGACGTGGCACGGCGGGTCGCCCAGGTCGTCGAGGCGAACCTGGCCCGGTAGGGTCGTCAGCCGATGTGGGAACGGATCACCGGGCAGGACCGCGCGGTCGCGCTCCTGCAACGCGCGGCGCGGCGCCCGGTCCATGCGTATCTCCTCGTCGGGCCGCGCGGCTCGGGCGTGGACGACGCGGCGCGGTGCTTCGCGGCGACGATGCTCGCGCCGGACGGCGACGATCGGGTCGAGCGTCTCGTGCTACGGGGGATGCATCCGGACGTCGTGGAGGTCGAGCCCGAGCGGACGGTCATCAGCGTGCAGCAGGTGCGCGACGAGATCGTGGTCGAGGCGGCGCGCGCGCCCGTCGAGGGCGACCACAAGGTGATCATCGTGTTCGAGGCGGACCGGTTGAGCGACGAGTCCGCCAACGCGCTGCTGAAGACGCTCGAGGAACCGCCGCCCCACGCGCACTTCGTGCTCGTGACCGACACGCCCGACGAGCTGCTCGAGACGGTGCGGTCGCGGTCCCAGCGGGTCGACTTCGCCGCGCTCGACGCGCACGCGATCACGGACGCGTTGACGGGTGAGGGCTTCGACGCGCAGACCGTTGCGCTCGCCGTTCCGCTCGCGGGCGGGCAGCTCGGTCGCGCGCGCGACCTCGCGGGACGGCTCGGACCGTTGCGGCTCGCGTTCGTCGAGGCCGCCGCGCAGCTCGACGGGACGGCCGGCATCGCCGTGCGCCTCGCCGAGGGGCTCGCCGCCGCGGTGCAGGACGCGCTCGCGGTGCGGAAGGCGGAGCACGAGCGCGAGGCCGAGGAGCTCGACCGCGACATCGAGCAGCGCGGCTATCCAGATCGGGCCGCGACCCGTTTGCGC
>DASRES010000006.1 GCA_035651955.1 Acidimicrobiia bacterium | reverse complement strand
CGACGAGCTCGGCCGGCTCCCGGGCGTCGGGCCGAAGTCCGCGCAACGGATCGCGTTCTACCTCTTGAAGGTCGCGCCCGAGGACGCCCGGCGCCTCGCGACGGCGATCGTCGACGCGAAGGACAAGGTGTCGTGGTGCCGACGCTGCTTCAACATCGCCGAGGGTGAGCTGTGCTCGTTCTGTCGCGACGAGCGGCGCGACTCACGCGTGCTCTGCGTCGTCGAGGAGCCGCGCGACATCGTCGCGTTGGAGCGCACGCAGGAGCTGCACGGCCGCTACCACGTGCTGCAGGGCGCGATCTCGCCGATCGAGGGCGTCGGTCCCGAGCAGCTCCGCATCCGCGAGCTGCTGGAGAGGATCGCGAACGAGGGCGTCGAGGAGGTGATCCTCGCGACGAACCCGAACATCGAGGGTGAGGCGACGGCGATGTACCTCGCCCGTCTGTTGAAGCCGCTCGGCGTCCGGGTGACGCGGATCGCGAGCGGGCTCCCGGTCGGCGGCGATCTCGAGTACGCCGACGAGGTGACGCTGGGCCGCGCTCTGGAGGGCCGGCGCGAGGTCGACGCGTAAAACCGACCCGCCGTCAGGTCGTCCGCATGATCACGCCGACATGAAGGTCTGGAGTGCACGCGAGCGCGCACGGCTCGTGAGAAACCGGTCAAGTGACTCACGGCCGGGTCCGATGCAACCCCGAAGCGGGCAGGAGCGGGTCCCGACAGGGAGGAACCACTTGACCACGACCATCGACCAGCAGGCCGCGCCGGCTGCCGTGCAGGGCCAGATCGGCAAGCCGCGCTCGTGGCTCGGCGTGATCGGTCTCAGCATCGTCACGCTCGGCATCTACGGCCTCTACTGGAACTACAAGGTGTTCCAGGAGACGAAGGACTACAGCGGGGAGGGCCTCGGCGGGATCGTCGGCCTCGTCCTCGGCTTCATCACCGGCGGCCTCGTGACCGCGTTCATGCTGCCGTCCGAGGTGAGCGGCCTCTACGTCCGCGACGGCCGTGAGTCGCCGGTCAGCGTGACGACGGGCATCTGGGTCATCGTGCCGTTCGTCGGCGGGCTCGTCTGGCTGTACAAGGTGCAGGGAGCGCTGAGCGACTTCTGGCGCTCGAAGGGAGCCTGAACCTCCCCAGCTCGCGGGTGGAGCGTGCGACGTGGAACGGGCGGCCTCCGGGCCGCCCGTCCCGCGTTCGGTCGCGTGCGCGCGGCGCGCTGCTCAACCCGGCCAGCGCTCGACGGGGTAGTACTCGGTCGGGACGACGTAGGTCCCCGACGCCTTGTCGTGCCACGTCTGCTTCTCCGGGTCCCACAGCATCCAGAGGTAGCCGACGAGGCACGCGAGCCCCGACACGATGCCGACGACGTAGCGCACGACGGACTTGCCCGCGTCGACCCGTCCGCCGGTCGTGGCGTCGATCGCGCGGATGCTCATGACGCGCATGCCGATCGTCTGGCCGCTCGCGGTCTGCACGAAGTAGATGACGTACGCGGCGTCGACGACGAAGTCGAGGATCCCGCCGATCGCCGCGCCCGTGATCGCACGGAGGACGAAGTTGACGACGGCGAGGATGATGCCGTCGATGAGCGCGCCGGCGAATCGGGTCCCGAAGCCGGCGCGCGGTCCCGACGGGCCCGTCGCGCCCGGCGGCGGTCCCTGCCACTGACCGGGCATCGGGGGCGGTCCCCACCCTTGACCACCCGGGCCACCGGGCGGCGGAGGTGGCGGCGGCGGTGCCCCCCAACCGGACTCTCCGGGAGGCGGCGGGGGAGGAGGAGCTGGCGGCGGAGGCGGCGGCGGTGGGTTCGAGCCCGGCCCCTCGGGCGGCTCGGACGGCGGCGGCTGCGTCATCGGGAGCTCCTGTTCGGTGACGGGTGGGTGCGTGCTCGGTGACCGCTCAGAGGGGACGCCCGGTCGCGTACTTGAACAGCTGGTACGACCACATGAGCGCGAGGACGACGGGGATCAGCCACGTCGCGTACGTGATCCGACGGACGCGCCACGCGACCAGCAACGCGACGGCGATCGCGACCGCGACGACGCCGGCCGGGTTCATGACGAGCGACTTCGCGAGCTCGCCGTGCACCACGTCGGTCACCGCGCGCGTCATCCCGCAGAAGGGGCACGGCACCCCGGTCAACGTCCGCAACGGGCACCGCAGGCCGGGCTGGATAGGGAGCATCGGCCGGACGACCGCGATGCCGAGCATCGCCGCGCCGGCGGCGCGCAGGCGACCCGCGTCGACGGTCTGCTTCGTCGCGATCGCGGAGACGCGGGAAGAACGCGGGTGGACCCCGCGACGCCCGATCGGAGTCGACCCAGCCGGTACGACCACGGACGAGGAGCGTACCGGCTGCGTCGCCCGGTCCCGGCGCCTCCCCCGGCTCGCTCGCCTTCAGCCGCGTGCCGCCTTGGCCGCGACGATCGCCTCGAGGAACTGCTCCGGCTGCCACTGGTCGTGGGGCCCGCCGACCTTGGGGCGCAGGCGCGCCGACAGCTCCCATCCGAGCTGCGCACGCGCCGCGGGTGTGATCGACGCGCGTCGAGCGAGGAAGCTCCGCACGGTCGCGAGCTCCTCCGGTGTGATCGCGCTCACGTCCCACGAGAGATACGACTGGTCCGAGATCGGCGCGGGCGGCGGCGTCGGTGTCGTTCGGATCGTCGGGCGTCGTTCGCGCACGACGATCGTCCCCGCCGCGATGTCGCCCAGGCGTTGGTGGTCGCGTGTCACCACGATCATCACCGCGCCGATGACGTAGAACGACGGCAGGAAGTCCACGAGACGCAGGATGTTGCGGACGGCGCTCGTGACGAAGTCGACGGGTCGTCCGTCGCGCCGGAGCACGCGCAGCCCGGCCGCGAGCTTGCCGGGCGTCCGGCCCGCGTTCGCGACCTCGAAGAGCACGTCGTACCCGAAGAGCACCAGGAAGGCCGCGATCGAGAAGATCGCCAGCACGAACCCGTTGCTCGTCGTCGCGGTGAACACGGCATACAGCGCGATCAACAGGACCAGCTCGATGACGACGTCGAGCGCGGTCGCGATGAACCGTGATCCGAGCCCCGCGAGCACGAGATCGAGGGAGACGCCCTCGGGCGTCGCGATCGTGACCCGATCGTCGAACGTCATGTGAATCTCCAGCCTGCCGCATGCGGGACAATGGCGACGTGAACCTGGAGCGCTTCGTCGACGAGCGCCGGGCGCGGTGGGACGAGCTCGACTCGCTCGTGCGGCGCGCCGGCCGCCGCGCGTCGAGCCTGGCGCCGCACGACGTGCGCCGGCTCGGAACGCTGTACCGCGCGACCTCGGCGGACCTCGCGTTCGCTCGACGCGCGTTCCCGGGCGAGGCGGTGGTGTCGCGGCTCGAGGATCTCGTCGTGCGGTCGCGTGCGCTCGTCTACGAGAGCTCGCGTCGGTCGTCGACGCTGCGCCACTTCGTCACGACCGGGTACTGGCGGCGCGTGCGCGAACGGCCGTGGCTGCTGCTCGCGTCGTTCGTGCTGCTGATGGGTCCGTGGCTCCTCTCGAGCGTCTGGGCGGTGCGCGACCCCGGCGCCGCGCAGGGTCTCGTGCCGTCCGAGTTCCGCACGGTCGTGGACCGAGCCAAGGCGAACTTCGGGTTGACCGCGGACGAGAAGGCCGCCGCGTCCAGCGCGATCTTCACGAACAACATCCGCGTCGCGTTCCTCGCGTTCGCGGCCGGCATCGCCGCCGCGATCGGCAGCGCGGTCGTGCTCGTGTACCAGGGCGTGACGCTCGGGACGGTGTTCGGCTTGACGATCGACGCGGGCAACGGGCGCGCGCTGTTCGAGTTCGCGTTCCCGCACGGCGTCCTGGAGCTGTCGTGCATCATCGTGGCGGGCGCGGCCGGGATGCGGATGGGGTGGGCCCTCGTCGCGCCCGGACTCCGGCGTCGACGCGCGGCGCTCGTCGCGGAGGCGAGGCCCGCGGCCGAGATGGCGCTCGGCACCGCGCTGTGTCTCGTCGTCGCCGGGATCGTGGAGGGCTCGCTCTCGACGTCGGGCATCGGGCTCGTCCCCGCGATCGTCTTCGGCGTCGTCCTCGGCGGCACCTTCTGGACGATGGTGTGGTGGCGCGGCCGTCCCGAGCGCCCGGACGACCCACTCATGTCTCCGCTCTTGGCGCCTTCGGCGCCGGGCCGCTAGGCCACGCTTCCGCTCGCCTCCCGGCTCGCTCGCTCAGAGACGCGCGCGAGCTTTCGCTCGCAGGTACGCGCTGACGCACGCCGCGGGCAGCGACCGGGGTGGCGCCTCGAGGACGTCCGCGCCCGCATGACGCAGCCGCGCCGCGACCTCGCGCCGCGCGGAAAGGACGTCGAGCGCGACCGCCGCGGCGTACACGTCGGCGGGCGCGGCGGGCTCGTTCGACACGAGCGCAGTGAGGTCGGGATCGGTCGCGCCCGCGACGACGACGGCATGACGGCGCGCGAGGACGGGCACCGCGTCGACCAGCGGCTGCGCGGCCGCCTCCTCGAGGAGGTCGGTCAGCACGACGACGAGCGCGCGCTTCGATCCGATGCGGCGGAAGGCGTGCTCGTAGTCGGCGTCGACGTCGGTCGGCTCCAGGTCGAAGATCGCGCGCACCACACGGTCACCGCCCGCACGCCGCGGGCGCAGCTCCCGGCGGATCGTCGAGTCGAACGCGACGACGCCGACCCGGTCACCGACCTCGTCGGCGACGAGCGCGACGGCCGTCACGGCGTCGAGCGCGACGTCGAGGCGCGTCGCGTCGCCGACGGGCGCGGCCATGAGGCGCCCGCAGTCGACGACGCAGACGACGTCGCGGTCCTGCTCGACGCGGTACTGGTTCGTCATCGGCCGGCCGGCGCGCTGCGACGCGGGCCAGTTCACGCGACGGACGTCGTCGTCGGGGAGGTACTCGCGGATCGACTCGAAGTCGGTCCCGAGCCCGAGCGGTCCGCGCGTGCGGCGCCCTTCGTCGCCGAAGCGACCGCGCCGGACCGCGAGCGCGAGGCGCCGCGCCGCGGGAACGTCTGGGTACACGAGGAGCTCCGCGGGCGCGCGTCCTTCCCGATACCACGAGGCGAGCCGGAGCGGACCGTCGACTCGCGCCGCGACGACAGGGAGGACGTGGCGGCCACGCCGGCGTGCGGTGACGCGTGCGTCGAGCCCGCCGTCCGCCTCGGGCGGGTCGACGGCGATGTCGGGGACCTGGGGCTGACGGACGCGCAACCGACCGGCGGTGGGCGCGCTCGCGTCGACCGTCAGCGACGCGGGAACGCCGCGCGCGAGCACGCCCGGAACCGTGCGCCGCACGACGGGCGGCCGGCGCGCGAGCACGGCGTCCACGACGAACGCGGCGACCACCGCGACGGCGGCGAGGAGCGCGACCTGCGCATCCGTCGGCAGCGCGAGCAGTCCCGCGACGATCAACAGCAACGCCGTCCGCCGCGTCACGGTCAACGGCGCGTTCCCGACCGCGATGACGAGGACGGCACCGATCGCGAGCGCGGCGACGAGCGTCGGGCTCATGCCGGCGCGATCCTCAGCGCGGGACCGGCACCGACGCGATCGCGGCCTGCACCGCTTCGTCGGGCTGGTAGCGGTCGAGCTCCGCCTCGGGCCGCAGTTGCAGACGGTGCCGCAGCACCGGGCGCGCCATCCACGCGACGTCGTCGGGCGTCACGAACTCGCGCCCGCTCAGGCGCGCCGACGCCTTCGACGCCGCGAGCAGGTGCACCGCGGCACGCGGGCTCGCGCCGAGCGCGACGCTCGGCAGCTCGCGCGTCCGGCGCACGATCGCCGCGATGTAGGCGAGCACCTCGTCGGTCACGGTCGTGGCGTCGACGGTCGCGCGCAGCTCGCGCAGCTCGTCGGCGTCGGTGACCGCGACGACGTCGTCGAGCGTCGCGGGTGCCACGCCGCGGTGGTCGAGACGCAGCAGCGCGAGCTCGGCGGCCTCGTCGGGGTAGCCGACGTCGATCTTCACGAGGAAGCGGTCGAGCTGCGCCTCGGGGAGCGGGTACGTGCCCTCGTACTCGATCGGGTTCTGGGTCGCGACGACGAGGAACGGGTCGGGCAACGGATGCGGCTGTCCCTCGACCGACACCTGCGCCTCCTGCATCGCTTCGAGCAGCGCGGCCTGCGTCTTGGGCGGCGTGCGGTTGATCTCGTCGGCGAGCAGTACGTTCGTGAACACGGGACCCGGTCGGAACACGAGCTCCTGGACGCGGGAGTCGGGAGACCACCGCAGCGTCATCGTCCCGGTGAGGTCCGACGGCAGCATGTCCGGCGTGAACTGCACGCGGCCGAACCCGACGCCGAGCGCGCGTGCCGTCGCGCTCGCGAGCAGGGTCTTCGCGACACCCGGCACGCCTTCGAGCAGGACGTGGCCGTTCACCGCGACCGCGGCGAGGACGAGGTCGACCACGTCGTCCTGACCGACGACGACCTTGCGGATCTCCTTGCTGACGCGTTCGCGCAGCTGTCTCACGTCGTGCTCCCTGCGTTCGCGCGCCGATCGTCGCGCGTGGATGTCCCGCGGTTCGCGCTTTCCCGTGCGAGCGCGCGTCCCGCGGCGAGGACGTGGCGGTCGTCGTCGAGCGGGGCGTACAGCGCGTCGACCTCCTCGACGTCCCAGCCGAGCGTCCGTGCCGCGTCGCGTACCGCGTCCGGTGACGCGTCGGGTTCGAGCCCCGCATGTTGCGCGACGCGCGTCCGCATCTCGCGCTGCACGGGCGCGAGTGCCTCGGCGGGACGCCGCGTTCGCGCGAGCGTGCTCGCGAGCGCGTCGACGTAGGCACGACGTCGCGGCGGCAGCTCCCGGGCGCGGTCCTCGGGTGGGCCCAGTCGCCGTCCTGCGGCGACCATCGCGAGCAACGCGGCGAGCGCGACGGTGACGAGCGCGACCTTCCACCGCGACGGGATCGCGGCCAGGCCCGTCGCACCCGAGTAGCCGTGCACACCCTCCGCGAAGACGACGGGCTGCCCGGCCGGGGCGAGCGCGAGCCCGAACGCGGCGTTGTCGGCCTGGTCGAGGAGACGGTTCTGCAACGGGGACGCGTCCGCGAGGAGCACCGCCCGCCCCTCGCTGCGCGCGGGCGAGAACGTGAGCGCACGCACGCCGTGCGGCTCGACCCAGCTCCCGGACCCGTCCGTGCGGACCTGGAGCGCGTCGCCGTCGGGTGTGGTCACCCTGACCGTGCGCGTGCCGTGAGGCGTCCAGCCGGGGACGTCCTCGGGTGCGAGCTCGAGGATCCACTCGGGATCCCTGCCGCCGGCGACGAGATGGCCTCCGCGCAGCACGAACGAGCGCACGGTGTCGAGGTCGGCCCGGTCCACCTGATCGGGGTCGAGCAGCACGAGCGTCGTCGACGGGTCGAGGTGCGCGCCGGCGAGACTGCCGCGTTGGTGCATCACGCGATGACCGGCGCGCGCGAGCAGCTCCGCGTAGGCCGCGGTCCCGGACGTCGCCGTCGACAGCGACGACGAGTCGGGGCCGCCGTTCTGCGCGCCACGCGTCGCCGAGTCCAACGCGGCGAGCGCGACGACCACGACGATCACCAGCGCGGTCACGACGACTGCCGCGCGCGCGGCCGGGTGCATGCGCGTCCAGCGCATCGTCGTGTCGCTCATCGCTCCCCGACCGCGGTGAGCACGCGCGTCCATCCGCGACGGGCCGCGGCGGCGGCGTCGCGGCCCGCGTCGTGCGCGCCGTATGCGACGGACTCGAACTCGCGCGCGACGTCGTCGAACTCGTCGAGCGCGAGACGTCGCGCGACCTGCCCGGCGGTGAGCGACGGTCCGAGACGGATGGCACCCGCGCGGTCGAGCCGCAGCAGCCCGGCTCGGAACCGCAACCGGACCGCGGTGGAGTAGTCGCCGCTCGCCTCGGCCTCGTCGGCCGCCTGCTCGAGCGCGGCGGGATCCTCGCGCGCGTTCGCCCGCGCGCCCGTCCCCCGGCGTGCCGTCGCGCGTGCACTGCGTCGTGACGCGATCACGAACGCGACGACCGTGGTCGCGGCCGCGATGCCGACCGCGAGCACGGCGAGACCGGCCGGGGTCTCGAAGAACCGCCCGACCGGCGCGAGCGCCCGCCCGATCGGCTCGAGCTGTCGTCCGAGCCACCGCAGCACACCCGCGAACGGGCGCGGCACGTGCTCGGGGCGGAAGCGTCGCTCACCCAGGATCTGCTTCGCCTGGCGGCGCGCGGCGTCGGGATCCACCGCGGCGGCGGGGACGGCCGCGACGCCGGTCACTCGTGCCGTTCCTCGTCGCCCGGCGGATCCCAGCCCGGCGGCGGAGGTGGGTGCCCGCTCGGCGCGGGCGCCGGCGGCGGCGGAGGTGGCGGTGGGGCAGGCGGCGGGGTCCAGCCCGGCGGCGGGGGGTAGTACGGGGGCGGCTGGTACGCAGGTGGCGGCGGGGGTTGGTACGCGGGCGACGGCT
>DASRES010000005.1 GCA_035651955.1 Acidimicrobiia bacterium | reverse complement strand
GTCGTGAAGCTCGCGCCGCTCCCGCAGAACATCACCGCGATCCGCCGCATCCTGCCGTCGGCCGGGTCCGCGATCGGAGGATGACGATGAGGATCACGACGGCGGACGCGCCGACGACACCCACGACGCGCGTCAGCCGCGGCGACGACGACACCATGAACGGTGCCGGCCCGAGCGCGGGCGCGCAGTTCCTCGCGGTGCTCGCCGGCCTCACGCCGCAGTCGTCGCAGCCGGCGACGCCGACGTCCCCGCCGCCGGCGAGAGGGGCCGCCGGCGCGACCCCCGGCGCGAGCACGCACGCGGCGACCGCGCCAGGCGGCAACGACCCGAACTCTGCTCCGGCGCCCCTGCCGGCAACGAACGAGCAGCAGACGGACGCACCGGTCGCAGCGTCGGTCACACCGGTGGCCGCACCCGACCGGGTGGGAGCCGACGCGCCGGGTTCGCCGAACGCCGCGACAGCGGCCGCGACGACACGCGTCGACGCGAACCTCGCTGCGGGCGACCCGGCCGCGCCCACCCCGGTCACGTCGGCGGCGACGCAGCCCGCCCCCGCGACGCTGCCGCGCGACGACGTCGCGCCCCCGGCGGCGCCCACCGCCGCGCCGATCGGAGCCGCGACCGCGGACCCCGCCTCCGGCCACATCGGAACGGCGAACGGCGCCGCCACGGACGCGAGCACGGTCGCGCCGGACGACGACCCTACGCCGCAGGCCGGGCCGAGCCCGGCGAGCGCACGCGGGACCACCACGGCCGCACCCACCCCGACCACGGCCACGAGCACGACAGCGGCCGCGGCCACTGCGCAACCGGTGTCACCCACGACGTCGGACGGCGGACCGCACGACGGCACCCACGACGATGCTCCCGGCGCGCGCCCGTCGTCGGCCACCACCGCCACGGCCACGGCGACTGCGACGTCGACGGCCTCGGGCCACGACAGCAGCACAGCACCCGCGCCCGCGCCGTCGCACGCCGCGCAACCGTCGAACCCGACCGTCGCGCAGACACCTGCGATCGCGACGCCGCAGCCGACCGCGAACCCGACCCAGGTCGCCGCACCACCCGCGCCCGCGGCACCGCCCAACCCGGTGGTGACGACACCGGTCGCGCAGCTCGTCTCGGTCGTCGAGCCGTTGCGCGACCAGCCCGACGGGTCGTACCGCATCACCGTCGATCTCCACCCGGCCGACCTCGGTCGCGTCCAGGTCGAGGTACGGCTCGAGCGCGGGGAGGTCAACCTGCACCTGCAGGCCGACCACGCGTCGACGAGCGCGCTCCTGCGCGACGCGCTGCACGACCTGCGCGACGGGCTGCAGTCGGCCGGCCTGCGCACGGGCGGCGTGGTCGTCAGCAACGGTGACGCCGCGAGGCACGGCAGTGCCGACGCGGCGGAGCGCGACACCGCGAACGCGGCGAATCGCGACGGCACGACGAGCCGCTCCGGCACCGACGACGTCACGGACGTCGCGACGACAGGACCCGCCTACGCGCCCACGTCGAGCGACGCGCTCGTCGACGTGCGCGTGTGACGAGGAACGAGGAGGACCACGACATGACCGCGATCGACCCGTCGCTCACGACGAACCCGTACGCGGGCACGAACCAGCCGCCCCAGATCAACCGGCCCGACCAGTTCGGCAAGGACACGTTCCTGAAGCTGCTCGTCGCCGAGCTCCAGTACCAGAACCCGCTCGAGCCGACCGACCCGACGCAGTTCATGTCGCAGTCCGCGCAGTTCAGCGTGCTCGAGCAGCTGCAGAACCTGACCACGACCGTGCAGCAGCAGACGAACGCGAACCAGATGGTCATGGCGAGCGCGCTCGTCGGCAAGACGGTCACGTACAACGACAACGGCACGTCGACCTCGGCCACCGTCACCGCCGTGAAGTTCGACCCGACGAACGCGAATCCGCCGTCGCTCACGCTGAGCACCGGGAGCGACATCCCGATGTCCTCGGTCACGGAGGTGAACAAGACGTAGCCCGCCCCGCGGCCGGCGCACCCCGCGCACGACCGCCCGACCCCCTCTCTCTCTCACCCCACCACGAGCAAGGAGCACTCCCCCAAATGCTTCGTTCCATGTTCTCCGGCGTGTCCGGACTCCGTGCCAGCCAGACGTTGATGGACGTGATCGGCAACGACATCGCGAACGTCAACACGGCCGGCTACAAGTCGAGCAGCGTCGTGTTCCAGGACCTGCTCAGCCAGCTGCTCACCGGCGCGGGCGCGCCGCAGAACGGCCTCGGCGGCACGAACCCCGCGCAGGTCGGCCTCGGCGTGAAGGTCGGTTCGATCACGACGAACTTCGCGCAGGGCGCGTCGCAGCTCACCGGTCGTTCCACCGACCTGTCGATCCAGGGCGACGGGTTCTTCGAGGTGCGCAACGGCGCGCAGATGCTGTTCACGCGGCTCGGCGCGTTCTCGTTCGACGCGAACGGCGCGCTCACGACGCCCGACGGCAGCATCGTGCAGGGCTGGCTCGCCAACAACGGGGCGATCGCGACGAACGCGCCGACGACCGACATCCGCATGCCGCTCGGCCAGACGCTCCCGCCGACCGAGACCCAGAACATGACGCTCGGCGGCAACCTGCCGGCCGACGCCACGACGGGCACCGCGCTGAACACCGGCATCACCGTGTACGACGCGCAGGGCAAGGCCGTGAAGATCACGTTGACGCTGACGAAGGCGGCCAACCGCACGGTCCTCGACGGCTCGACGACGAACGGCAGCACGACGCTCACGTCCGCGACGGCGAACTTCACCGCAGCGGACGTCGGCAAGGCGATCACCGGTGCGGGCATCCCGGCCGGCACGACGATCGCGTCGGTCACGAACGGCACGACGGTCACGCTGTCGAACGCGGCGACCGCCACCGCGACCGGTGTGCAGACCGCGATCGCGACGGACGGCAACGTGTGGGACGTGTCGGCGACCGCGCCCGACGCCAACCCGGCGAACCCGCCCGTCAACCTCTACGGCACGCTGCCGTCGCTCGTGTTCGACCCGAACACCGGCATGCCGAAGAACGCGAACATCGCGCTGCCCCCAATCACGTTCACCGCGGCGATGAACGCAGCGATGGGCACGAACTTCACCGCGCCCGTCGCGATCGGCGTCGGCACGGCCGGTGCGCCGGACGCGCTGGTCCAGTTCGCCGGCTCGAACAGCTTCGCGGCGCTGTCGCAGGACGGCTCGGCGATCGGCTCGCTGCAGTCGTTCTCGATCTCGAACGACGGTGTCGTCACGGGCGTGTTCTCG
This sequence comes from Acidimicrobiia bacterium, assembly GCA_035651955.1. Taxonomy (NCBI): domain Bacteria; kingdom Bacillati; phylum Actinomycetota; class Acidimicrobiia; species Acidimicrobiia bacterium. The sequence goes on along the minus strand of DASRES010000005.1, from coordinate 51,328 downwards.
AACGGCCGGAGCCAGGCCCTCGGGCAGATCGCGCTCGCGAGCTTCACCAACCCGGCGGGTCTCGAGAAGGCCGGCGACTCCATGTACCGCCAGTCGAGCGACTCCGGCCTGCCCCAGGTCGGCACGGCCGGCTCGGGCGGCCGGGGGACGCTGTCGTCGGGCACGCTCGAGATGAGCAACGTGGACCTCGCCCAGGAGTTCACCGAGCTGATCGTCGCCCAGCGCGGCTTCCAGGCGAACGCCAAGGTCATCACGACCTCGGACCAGATGCTCCAGGACCTCGTCAACCTGAAGCAGTAAGCACCTGACGACCTCCTGATCAACGGACGGGCCGGGCACGCGTCAACGCGTGTCCGGCCTGTCGATGTCCATGGCTCCCTCGGGCCGGGCCGTCCCGCCCTCCGGGCACGGCCCGGCTCCGTCCGCACTTGTCCATGGCTCCCTCGGGCCGGGCCGTCCCGCCCTCCGGGCACGGCCCGGCTCCGTCCGCACTGGTCCATGGCTCCCTCGGGCCGGGCCGTCCCGCCCTCCGGGCACGGCCCGGCTTCGTCCGCACCGTCCGGTTTGGGACTCCTCATCTCCCGCCGTCGCGGGCCGATGGTTCAGACACGGCCACGGACCGGGCCGCAGGCGTTTCCAGGGACGGAGAACGATGATCACGCTGACGAGGCTGAACGGGCCGCCGTTCGCGCTCAATTGCGACCTCATCGAACGTGTCGAGGGGACCCCCGACACGGTGATCACGCTCGTCGACGGCACGAAGTACGTCGTCGAGGAGGGCGTGGCCGAGGTCGTGGCCCGCGTGCGCGACTACCGCGCGTCGATCGTCGCTCTCGTCCAGGCCGCCGAGACGCCCGCGCCGCCCGTGCCAGCGCTGCGCGTGGTGCCGACGCTCGACCCGGAGGACTGACGTGGACCCGCTGACCCTCGTCGGCGTCGTCGGCGGCATCCTCCTCGTCCTCGTCGGCGGGATCATGGAGGGCGCGCAGCCCGGGGCGCTGATCGGCATCCCCGCGTTCATGATCGTCGTGATCCCGAGCTTCCTCGTCGCGCTCGCGGGTTACACGAAGGCCGACATCTCGTCGATCGTCGGCGGGCTGAAGCAGGCCTTCACGGGCAAGGTCGAGTCGGCCGCGGGCTCCATCGAGCTCGTCGTCGAGTTCGCCGAACGTGCCCGCAAGGAAGGTCTCCTCGCGCTCGAGGAGGGCGCGAAGACGATCGAGGACCCCTTCCTCAAGAAGGGGATCATGCTCGCGGTCGACGGCACCGACCCGGAGGAGCTGCGCGAGATCCTCGAGGCCGAGGTCGCGTCGAAGAAGGCGCACAGCAAGGTGCCCGCGAAGTTCTTCGCGGACATGGGCGGTTTCTCGCCCACGCTCGGCATCGTCGGCGCGGTCATGGGCCTGATGCACGTGCTCGGCAACCTGTCCGACCCCGCGTCCGCGGGTGAGGGCATCGCCGGCGCGTTCGTCGCGACGTTCTACGGCGTCCTCTTCGCGAACGCGATCTACCTGCCGCTGTCCAACAAGCTCAAGCGGATCGCGGAGGCCGAGGCCCAGCACATGGAGCTCGTGCTCGAGGGGATCCTGTCGATCCAAGCCGGGTCGAACCCCCGCGTGATCGAGCAGAAGCTGCTCTCGTTCCTGCCCGACAAGGAGCGCGAGGCGCTCGAGGCCGAACGGGCGGCGTGACATGGCCGGCCGTCGTCGCAAGCACGAGGAAGAGGAGGAGCACGAGAACCACGAGCGGTGGCTCGTGTCGTACGCCGACATGATCACCCTGCTCGCCGCGCTGTTCATCGTGCTCTTCGCGATGTCGAGCATCGACCTCGCCAAGTTCCAGAAGTTCGCCCACTCGCTGAACAAGGCGCTCGGCGGCGGCGGGACGGAGGCGTCCGCGGTGCTGCCCGCGGGCGGCTCGACACCGATCCAGGGTGGCAACGGCTTCTTCGACGGCATGAGCGCGAGCCAGCGCGACGCAGCCGCACAGGCCCTGCAGTCACAGCAGGACGCGCAGAAAGCCGCCGCCGAGCAGCGCAAGACGCTCCTCGAGACGCAGAGCGAGATCGAGCAGCGCCTCCAGGCCGCGGGCCTCGGCAACTCGGTCAAGTTCCGTCTCGACCCGCGCGGCCTCGTCATCAACATCGTCACCGACGGCGTGCTCTTCGACAGCGGCTCGGCCGCGCTGCGCCCCGAGGGCCAGCGCGTCCTCGACCAGCTCGCGCCCGCGCTCGCCACCCTGCCCGAGCCGCTCTCGGTCGAGGGCCACACCGACGACCGGCCGATCGCGACGCCCGCCTTCCCGTCGAACTGGGAGCTGTCGACCGCCCGCGCCACGACCGTGCTGCGGTACCTCGTCGACGTGAAGGGCCTGAACCCGGCCCGGCTGTCGGCCGCGGGCTACGCCGACCAGCGTCCCCTCGTCCCCAACACCGACGACGCGAGCCGGGCCGTCAACCGGCGCGTCGAGATCGTCGTCGTCGCACCGAACGTCTCGGCCGCGACGACGGACACCCCCGTCACCACGCCCTGACCCGACACGGAGCTGCGAGCCATGGCCAAGAAGAAGGACGACGCCGCCGAGGCCGGCGGCAAGAAGAGCAAGAAGAAGCTGATCGTGATCGTCGCCGTGGTGCTCGTCGCGGCCGCCGGCGCGAAGTTCACGATCCTGGCCCCGAAGAGCAAGGCCGCGTGCGCCGCGCCGGGCACGGCCGCGGCCGGCGCGACGGCCGGCGTCGCGGGCGCCGTCCCCGCAGCGGCGACGGTCGCCACCGCGCCCCCGACCACCGCCGCGCCCGCGGCACCCGCCGCGGCCGGTGCCGCCGGGGTGGCGACCACGACGACGACGGTCTGCATCCCGGCGCCGCCGCCGCCGGGCTCGGTGCTGAAGCTCGACTCGACGACGATCAACCTGGCCGACGGCCGCTACCTGAAGGTCGGCCTCGGGCTGCAGCTCGCCGCGACCACGGACCTGAAGACGTTCACCACCGACGACGGCGGCGCCAAGGCCCTCGACCTCGCCATCAAGCTGCTCGGCAGCAAGGGCTACAACGACCTCATCTCGGTCAAGAACCGCGACGAGATCCAGACCCAGCTGTCCCAGCAGGTCGCGGCCGCCTACGAGAACAAGGTCCTCGGCGTCTACTTCACGGAATTCGTGATGCAGTAGCGGTCCCGCGCTCCCCCACCGGTTGGTACACAACTCGCGGTCAGAGGCGCGACTTGTGTACCAACGCGGGCGGCTCGGACTTCCCTCAGGTCGGCCGCGGGGGTGCCGATGGTGCATCCGTGGCGTCAACCACCCCTGTGGTCAATTCGTCGAGGTCGGCCGGCCGCCACGGCGGTCCGCCGCAGCCGTACGACTTCCGCCGCCCGAACAAGTTCAGTCGCGACCACGTGCGCGCGCTGCAGATCGTCAGCGAGACGTTCGCGCGCCAGTTCTCGACGGTCCTCGCGACGACACTGCGCGCGGTGTCGACGGTGACGTTCAACGCCGTCGACCAGCTCACCTACGACGAGTACATCGGGTCGCTCCCGAACCCGTCGCACATCGTGATCCTCTCGCTCAACCCGCTGCCGGGCGCCTCGATCCTCACGATGGAGCTGCCGACCGCGCTCGCCGCCGTCGACCGGATGCTCGGCGGGACGGGCGACGCGGGCATCAAGCCGCGTCCGCTCACGGAGATCGAGGCGAGCCTCATGCGCGGCGTCCTCGAGCGTGCGCTGCGCGAGCTCGACTACGCGTTCGAGTCGCTGGTGCGGATCGAGTCGCGGATCGTGCAGCTCGAGTCGAACCCGCAGTTCGCGCAGATCGCCGCACCGACCGACATGTCGATCGTCATGTCGTTCGAGGTGAAGATCGCCGAGCAGCGCGCCGGCATGACGCTGTGCATCCCGTTCGACTCGCTGCAGCCGGTGCTCGAGTCGTTCGAGACGCAGTCGATGTTCTCCGGCCGCGACGCGACCGACCCGCACGTCTACGTGCAGCAGCTGCAGGAGTCGATGCGCGGCGTGCCCGTCGACGTGCACGTGAAGTTCCGTCCCGTGAGCCTCACCTCGGCCGACATCGTCGACCTCCAGGTCGGCGACGTGGTGCCGCTGCACCACGCGGTGAGCGAGCCCCTCGTGGTCACCGTCGGCGACGTGCCGTGCTTCGCGGCGGTGAGCGGCCGGAAGGGCAAGCGGCTCGCCTGCCTCGTCGTCAACACACTCGAGGACACCGACGAATGAGCGTCATCACCGCGATCTCGCGTGACAACCAAGCTGCGATCGACGCCGCCAGCGTGCTCGAGCAGGCGCTCGACGGCGACATCCTGTTCAGCGTCGGCCAGCCGCAGCGCGCGTCGACGAACGACGAGCTGCTCCCGACGCCCGACGCGCGCGTCGTCGCCGTCGTGCTCGACGGCCCGGAGCCCGGCTACATCGCGCTCGGTGTCTCGCCCCGTCTCGCGGCCGAGCTCGACCGCGTGAACCCGGGCGGCGACGTGATCGCGCTCGTCGAGCCGGCGATGCGGGCCGCGCTCGCGACGCTCGAGCAGGCGAGTGGCGTGTCCGTCTCGGCCGCCGCGCTCGTCGAGATCCCGCCCGAGACGCTCGCCGGAGCCGAGGGCAACGATGTCGCGCTCGTCGCGCTGCTCGAGGGGAGCGAGCGCCTCGCGACGCTGGTCGTGCGCATCGGGCCCGACGCGCCCGCGCCCGGCGAGGCGACCGGGCCGAACCTGCAGATCGTCGGTGAGGGCGACGATGTCGTCCGTCACGAGTTCGCGCCGCTCGACGGCGGTGCCGCGGCCTCGAACGGGGCGATCGCCGCGGTCGGCGGCCACGCGCTCGAGCTGCTCAGCGACGTCGAGCTCGGCGTCACCGTCGAGCTCGGCCGCACGCGCATGCCGGTGCGCGACCTGCTCTCGATCACGCCCGGTGCCGTGATCGAGCTCGACCGCGCGGCGGGCTCGCCGGTCGACGTGCTGGTCAACGGCACGCTCATCGCAAGGGGGGAAGTCGTCGTCGTCGACGAGGAGTTCGGGATTCGCATCTCGGAGATCGTCGGCGTCGACGGCAAGCGTTGATGGGCTCGACCGTCTCGCTGCTCCTCCGACTCTTCGTCTCGCTGGCGGTCGTCATCGGGATCATGGTCTTCGCCGGCGCGGTGCTGCGCCGGCGCGGCGTCGGGCTGGCCAGTGGCGGTCGGCCCGGCAAGCGCGTCCTCGTCGACGTCGTCGCGCGCCGCGGGCTGAGCCGGAACGCCGCGATCGCCATCGTGCGCGTGCCCGGCAAGCACCTCGTGGTCGGCGTGACGGAGAGCGCCGTGAACCTGCTCGGAGAGCTGGACGCGGACGCGGTCGAGGCCGAGGAGACCGAGGAACAGGAAGCGCCCAGGACGGCGCTCGCCGGCGGGCCCCAGGCCCCCGGCACGGCATGGAAGACGCTGCTCGACACGATGCGGGAGCGAACCGTCCGTCGTCGTTGAGCGGCCCGTCCCCGTCGGGGTCATGCCGGTCTCGAGTCCCATTCCCGAACTGAGCGTCGAGCGGTCGTTCCGTCGTCTCGTCGTCGCGATCGTGCTCGCGGTCGTGCTGCTCGCGGTCGGCGGCGTGCTCGTCGTCGCGAACCGCGGTGGACACGACGGCGTGCAGCCCGCGCGTCACGAGGACGTGCGAAAGGTGGTCGTCGCCGGTCTGACCGCGTCGCGTCCTGCGGACATCACGCCGCCCACGGTCCCGGCGCCGCCCACACCGCCGACGCCCACGCCGGGCAGCGACTCGAGCAGCAACTCCAGCAGCAACTCGGGCAGCAACAAGGGGTCGATCACGATCGACCTCGGCAACCTGACCGGCAACAGCAACGGCACGAACGCGAACGGCACGAGCAGCAAGCCGGGTCAGAGCGTCGTCATCATCCTCCTGCTGAGCCTGCTCGCGGTCGCGCCCGCGCTGATCCTCATGCTGACGAGCTTCACGCGCATCGTGATCGTGCTGTCGCTCACCCGCAACGCGCTCGGGCTGCAGACCGTCCCGCCCAACCAGGTGGTGATCGGCCTCGCGCTGTTCCTCAGCCTGTTCGTGATGTTCCCGACGCTGTCCACGATGAACAAGGACGCGTTGCAGCCGTTCCTCAAGGGTGAGATCTCGCAGAAGGTCGCCTACGACAAGGCGACCGCTCCGCTGAAGACGTTCATGCTCAAGCAGACGCACAAGAGCGAGCTGAACCTCTTCATCAGCGCGAGCAAGGAGAAGAAGCCCGCGACGCCGAAGGACGTGAGCATGGCGACGCTCGTGCCCGCGTTCGTGCTCAGCGAGCTGAAGACGGCGTTCATCATCGGGTTCGTCATCTTCATCCCGTTCCTCGTGATCGACCTCGTCGTGAGCTCCTCGCTGATGTCGATGGGCATGTTCATGCTCCCGCCCGTCCTCGTGTCGTTGCCGTTCAAGTTGCTGCTGTTCGTGATGGTGGACGGATGGGCGCTCATCGTGAAGTCGCTCATCACGAGCTTCCACTGACGCGCGCGCCGTGATGCCCGGAGGTACCCGATGACCGACAGCGCCGTCCTGCACATCGCGCTGCAGGCGATCGAGCTGAGCGTGAAGCTGCTCGCGCCGATCCTGCTCGTCACGATGGGCCTCGGTCTGTTCATCTCGTTGATCCAGTCGGCGACGCAGGTGCAGGAGGTCACGCTGACGTTCGTGCCGAAGCTCGCCGGCGTCGCGATCGTGCTCGTCGTCTCCGGGAGCTGGATGCTGCACGAGCTCGTCACGTTCACGATCCAGCTCTTCCACCAGCTGCCCCAGCTCATCAGCGGTTGACGTCACCGTGACGTTCACGATCGACCCCGTCCAGGTCACCGCGTTCGTGCTCGGGCTCGTGCGCGCGACTGCGTGGGTGTTCGTGGCACCGCCGTTCAGCACGCGGGGCATCCCGGGTCGGGTGAAGTTCGGGTTCGCCGCGGCGCTCGCGCTCGCGGCCGCGCCAGGTGTGACGAGCGCGTCGGTACCGCTCGACACGGGCGGGTTCATCGGGGCGCTGCTGACGCAGGTCCTCGTCGGCCTCGGGCTCGGCTTCGTGACGATGCTGCTGTTCGCCGCGGTGCAGGCCGCCGGCTCGCTCGTCGACATGTTCGCGGGCTTCTCGATCGCGCAGATCTACGACCCGTTGAGCGCGGCGAACGTCGCCGTGTTCGGACGCTTCTACCAGCTGCTCGCGACGACGCTGCTGTTCGTCACCGACGCGCACCTGCTGCTCGTCAAGGGCTTCCTGACGTCGTTCCAGGCGGTGCCGACGAGCGGGCTGCAGCTCGGCGACTTCAGCCGTCTGCTCACCCACGACGTCAGCCTGTTCCTCGTCGCCGCGATCGAGGTCGCAGCCCCGGTGCTCGGGGTGCTGTTCCTCGCGGAGGTCGCGCTGGGCCTGCTCGCACGGGCGGCGCCGCAGATGAACATCATGAACTTCGCGTTCGGGTTCCGGATCATCGTCGCCCTGATGCTCGTCGGCGCGGCCATCCCGCTCGTCGCGCCGGCGATGAGCAACCTCGTCGGCCACGTCCTCTCCGGCACGACCGCGCACTGATCGCTCGTGCCCGACAAGAGCTCCAAGACCGAGGCGCCCACCGCCAAGCGGAAGAAGGAGGCGCGCGAGAAGGGGCAGATCGCCAAGACGCCCGAGCTCGCCGCGTGGGCCAGCGTCCTCGTCACCTCGACGCTGCTGCAGGCGACGATCCGCACCGGCAACGAGCAGCTCACCGCGCTGTGGAGCGAGATCGCCGGCGTCATCCAGCGTCCGGACACGGGTGCCGCCACGCGCGTCCTGGGCGACGGGATGAAGGCCGCGCTCACGGTCGTCGCACCGCTGGCGCTCGGGCTGATGGGCGCGGGCGTCGTGCTGAACCTCGCCCAGGTCGGGCTGAAGCCCTCCGCCAAGCGGCTCAAGCCGGACGTGAAGCGGCTCAACCCGTTCAAGGGCCTGAAGAACATGCTGTCGGCGCGCACCGCGTGGGAGACGGCGAAGACGTTCCTGAAGTTCGCGGTGCTCGCGGCGGTCGGGTGGCCCGTCCTCAGCTCGACGGCCCACCAGCTCGTCGACCAGTCGGGCTCGTTGAGCGCGCTGTTGAAGATCGCGGGCGACGGCGCGCTGACGTTCGTGCGCGACACCGCGGTCGCCGGTCTCGTGATCGCGGCGGCCGACTACATGGTCCAGCGCCGCCGGATCGCGGGCGAGCTGCGCATGACCAAGCAGGAGGTCAAGGACGAGTTCCGCCAGTCCGAGGGCGACCCGATGCTGCGCCAGGCGATCCGCTCGAAGCAGATGGCGGTGTCGCGCAACCGCATGATCTCCGCGGTCGCGCACTCGGACGTCGTGCTCGTGAACCCGACCCACTACGCGGTCGCGCTGCGCTACGAGCCCGACAAGGGCGCGCCGAAGGTCGTCGCCAAGGGCGCGGGCGCGATCGCGCTCGGGATCCGGACCGAGGCCGAGAAGCACGACGTGCCCATCGTCGAGGACCCGCCGCTCACCCGGACGCTGTTCCGGGCGTGCGACCTCGACACCCACATCCCGGCCGAGCTGTTCGAGGCGGTCGCCCGGGTCCTGGCGTTCGTCTTCGGCCTCAAGCGCCGGGGCGTCCGCGGCGGCGTCCACCGTCCCAACGTCGCGGCCGGCGCAGCCCTCTGACCTCACCCCGTTGGGTCGTGTTGTCGGCGCTGCGCCGACAAAGTGACCCAACGCGGCACATGGGCGGTGTGACGGGGCCCGCCTCAACTCGACCGGGCAGCGGTCGATGAGACACCGGTCGGACCAGGACGGCCGACCGCGTCGACCCACCACGGACGGGCCAGCGATCCGCGAGGTCCCGTGAAGCCCAACCGCATCGGCCAGGTGGCGATCCCGTTCGCCATCGTGGGCGTCGTGGTCATGATGGTGGTGCCGCTGCCGCCGGCGCTGCTCGACTTCCTGCTCGTCTGCAACATCACCGCGGGTCTGCTCACGCTGCTGTCGAGCATGTTCGTGCGGCGGGCGCTCGACTTCTCGATCTTCCCGTCCTACCTGCTGATCGCGACGCTCGCCCGTCTCGCGCTCAACATCGCCGCGACGCGCCTGATCCTCCTGCACGGCGCGGCGGGCAGTGTCATCGAGAGCTTCGGCCACTTCGTGGTCGGCGGCTCGGTCATCGTCGGTCTCGTCATCTTCCTCATCCTCATCGTGATCCAGTTCGTCGTGATCACGAACGGTGCGGGGCGCGTCGCCGAGGTCGGCGCGCGCTTCACGCTCGACGCGATGCCCGGCAAGCAGATGGCGATCGACGCCGACCTCAACGCCGGGATCATCACCGAGGAGCAGGCGAAGCAGCGTCGCAAGGAGGTCGCCGAGGAGGCCGACTTCTACGGCGCGATGGACGGCGCGTCGAAGTTCGTGAAGGGCGACGCGATCGCGGCGATCGTCATCGTCCTCATCAACCTGGTCGGCGGTCTCGCCGTCGGCATCGTGCAGAAGCACATGGACATCACGCAGGCGATCAACACGTACAGCCTGCTCACGATCGGCGAGGGTCTCGTCTCGCAGATCCCCGCGCTCCTCGTCTCCATGTCCGCCGGTCTGATCGTGACCCGCGCCGCGACCGAGGACGACCTCGGTACGGACCTGCTGCGCCAGTTCACGATGCACAAGCGCGTGCTGCAGATCGCCGGCGCGGTCGTGTGCCTCATCGCGATGGTGCCGGGGCTCCCCAAGGTGCCGTTCCTCGTCATCGGCGCGATCGTCCTGTTGATCGCGAGCCGCGTGAAGACGGACGCCCGCCCGGCTCTCGCCGACGAGGTGCCCGCGCTCGAGGCCGGGCCGCCCGAGCCCGCGCCCGATTCGCCGGAGGCGCTCGCGATCGACATGCGCGTCGAACCGCTCGAGCTCGAGCTTGCGGTGGACCTCGTCGACCTCGTCGACCCCGCGCGCGACGGTGACCTGCTGGACCGCGTGAAGGCGCTTCGCCGCAAGATCGCGAAGGAGCTCGGGTTCGTGATGCCGCTCGTGCGGACGCGCGACAACCTCGACCTCCCGTCGCACACGTACGCGATCAAGGTGCACGGTGTCGAGCTCGCGCGCGGCGAGGCGCCGCCCGGAACGGTGCTCGTCATCGGCGACGACCTGTCGGCGTTGCCCGGGACGCGCACGCGTGAGCCGGTGTTCGGCCTGCCCGCGGTGTGGCTGCCGATGGAGTTCCGTCACCAGGCCGAGATGGCGGGCGCGACGGTCGTCGACCGCGCGTCCGTCGTAACGACGCACCTCGCCGAGATCGCGCGCCGCTACGCCGGCCGCCTGCTCAGCCGGCAGGACGTGAAGACGCTGATGGACATGGTCCGCGCGAGCGACCCCGTCGTCGCCGACGACCTCAACGCCGCGAACGTCACGCTCGGCGAGATGCAGCGCGTCCTGCAGGAGCTGCTCGACGAGGGCGTCGCGATCCGCGATCTCGTGCGCATCTGCGAGGTCGTGTCGGAGCGTGCGCGCTCGACGAAGGACGTCGAGGCGCTCGTCGAGGCGGTGCGCCAGGCCCTCGGGCCCGCGATCTCCGCGTCGTACGCGCCCGACGGGAAGCTGCCCGTCATCTCGTTCGAGCCGCTCACCGAGCACGCGCTGCTCGAGACGCTGCGCGTCGGCGACGCGGGAAGCTTCCTCGCCCTCGACCCGCAGACCGCGGAGCAGCTGTCGCTGTCCGTCGCGGCCGAGGCGGAGAAGGCGGAGCAGGCCGGCCATCAGCCGGTGCTCGTGTGCGCGGCGCGCATCCGCTCGCCGTTGCGGCGGATCGTCCACACCGCGGCACCACGACTGCCGGTGCTGTCGTACGCGGAGCTCGGCCCGCAGCTGCAGCTCGAGACCCAAGGGGTGGTGAACCTTGCCCAGCCGGCGACGGTTTGAGGGGACCGACGTCGAGGCGCTCCTCGACCAGGTCCACAAGGAGGTCGGTCCCGACGCGCAGATCGTCGAGGCCAACAGGGTGCGCAAGGGCGGCCTCGGCGGCTTCTTCGCGCGCGAGACGTACGAGATCGTCGCGGAGCCCGGCGTGACGCGCGGCACCGCTGCGGCACCGGTCGAGGCGCCGACGATCCGCATGGCGCACGCCGACCGTCCGGTCGACGACGAGCCGGCGGGCGGCGACGCCGAAGGTCCCGCGGTGTCGACCGAGACCGCGTCGTTCGCCGAGATCCTCGACCGGCTCGCGCGCGAGACGATCGAGGACGACGATCCCGATCCCGACGACCCGCCTGCGGTCGCGGCACGCCCCACGGTGCTGCGCCGCACCAACGGTGACGCGCGCGGCGCGTACGCGGAGCCGGAGCCCGTCGCGCTCGCGGCACAGGCCCCGCGGACGCACGAGTGGCCGAGCCTCGAGGACGTCGAGGCCCGTGAGGCGCGCGAGCGCGAGACGCCATCCGCGCCTGCTGCCGCTCCTGCGCCGGCGCTCCCGGCGCGCGTGGCGGGCGAGCGGTCGCCGCTCGTGCGGCTCGGCCTGCCGCCCGCGCTGGTGCCCCGGCCCGAGTCCGCGCGCGACATCCAGGACGCGCTCGCACGGCGCCTCCAGGCGCTGCCCGCCGCGCCCGACATCCCGACCGCACCCGGCTCGGTCGTCGCGATCGTCGGCCGCCACGGTGAGAGCGTCCGCGTCGCGCGGGAGCTCGCGGCCGAGCTCTCCGTCGATCCCGACGAGGTCGTCGTCGCGTCGCAGGCGAACGACGACCGGCTGCCGCCGTGGCTGCATCTCGCCGATGCGCACTCGGCCGCGCAGCGCCGGCGTGCATGGTGGCGTCGCGGCCGGCTGACCCTGGTCGCCGTGGACAACACCGAGGCGACCGACGACGCGCGGTGGACGCGGGGCATGCTCGACGCGATCGAGCCGACGCTCGCCTGGGGCGTCGTCGACGCGACCCGCAAGCCCGAGGACGTCACCGCGTGGGCGGACAAGCTCGGCGCGCTCGACGCGATCGCGCTCGAGAACATCCGTGCGACGGTCTCACCGGCGGCGATCCTCCACACCGGCATCCCGGTCGCGCGCATCGACGGGCGCCGCGCGACGCCGGAGCGGTGGGCCCAGCTCCTCGCGACGCGCCTCGCGGCGTGACGGTGGCGGGAGCGCGACCGTGAAGCCCGAGACCCGGTTCGCGACGACGCTCGTCGCGTCGCTGGTGCTGTGGACGCCGACGTTGCTCGCCGTGCTCAACGGCAACGTGCAGCTCCCGGACGCGGCACTCTGGTACCTCGCCGCGCTCGTCGTCTCGTACGTCGCGATCGGCGCGTTCAACGCGTTGTTGCTGTCGTACCACCGCCAGAACGCGATGGCCGAGGCGCAGCGCGACGCCGAGGCGCTCGCCGAGCGCCTCCAGCAGCTCGATCGCGAACGCGCGGCTCGCGCCGCCGAGACGCCGGCGCCCACCGCGCCCGTCACGCTCGCCGAGCACCAGCCCTCACCGGTGGAGTGACTCAGCCGGTCCCGCGGGACCGGTCACGCGCTCGCGCGTCGTCGCACATGACGGGGTGTTCGGCGAACATGGGCGCGTGCGCGCACCGCCGGCCCGGATCGTCACGCCGAGCTGCGTCCTGCGCCGCCACACGCTCGACGACGTCGACGCCGTCGTCACGGCCGTGAACGAGAGCCTGGACCACCTGCGCCCGTGGATGCCGTGGGCGCAGGCGCCGGTCACCCACGAGTCGATCGCGACGTTCCTCCGCGGTGTCATCGAGAGCTTCGACGCCGGACGTGACTTCGGGTACCTGATGCTCGATCCCGCCGAGCGCGCCGTCGTCGGCGGGTCCGGGCTCCATGCCCGCGGCGACCCGCGCACGCTGCACATCGGCTACTGGGTCCACGCGGGCTGGACGCGTCGAGGGATCGCCAGCGCCACCGCTCGCGCTCTCGCGGATGCCGCGCTCGCGATCCCGGGCATCGACCACGTCGAGATCCACTGCGACGTCGACAACGCCGCCAGCGCGGGCGTGGCGCGTGCGGCCGGCTTCGAGCTCGTCGCCATCGTGCCGCGCGCACCCGACGCGCCCGGCGAGAGCGGCCGCGAGATGGTCTGGGGCAGGAACCGCGCCGGCTGACCCTCGTTCATGCGTCGCCAAACGTCGTCATGCGACAACGAGCGACGCAGAAACGTGTCGTGCCACCGTTCATGCGTCGTCAAGCCGCGCCATGCGCGGTCCAGCGACGCACGAACGTTGGCGCGCTACCGCACGATGAGCGCGAGCTTGCCGTCGCCGTAGCCCTCGACGGTGACGTCGAAGTTGCGACGGGCGGACGGCTGCGCGACGAGCTTCTCGACGTTCTCGGGCAGCTCGCCCGGGAGCGTGCGGACCTCGGCGAGCTTGACGTGCGGCGTGTCCGCGCTGTTGAACAACCGGGTCATGATGTTCACGACCTCGGTGAAGTTCTCGAGGAGCATCTCCTCGTCGAAGCGGTTCTTGCGCACCGAGTCCTGCACGACCGGGCTCGGCATCATCGTGAGCGCGGCGCCGAGCGCGGCGGCGAGCGGTAGGTCCGCGATGCACACGACGCCGACGACGCCGGTATCCGTCACGAAGTCCGCGACCGCGGCGACGCCGTCGGGCTCGAGGTCCATCGGCTCGCCCTTGGTCACCGCGATGCCGCGCCCGAGCAGATCCATGAGGAGGTCACGGACGGCCTCCTGGATCGGCATGGGGAACTTGGTGGGCATCGCCGTGGACCTGCCTTCCGTGCTGTCGAGTGCTCCTGTGTACCCGTCCGGTGTACGGCGCGAACGCCCGGCGTCACGCGATCGAGGCGAGGATGTCCTGGAACGCCTCGGCCGTGAACGGCTTCGACAGGCAGAACATCGCGCCCGCCTCGATCGCCTGCTCGCGCATCTGCGGCTGCGTCTCTGACGTCACGAACCCGAACGGCACCTGACGGCCCTCGTCGCGCAGCGCGCGCAGGAACTGGATCCCCGTCATCTCCGGCATGTTCCAGTCGCACAGCACGACATCGGGCGTGTCCGCCCGCACGAGCTCGAGCGCCTGCGCGCCGTTCTCGGCCTCCACGAACTCCGCGTCGGGCAGCGCCTGGCCGACGTGGCGCTTCACGATCATGCGCATCGCCTTGCTGTCGTCGACGACGAGGATCCGCATCGTTGGGGTGCCTTTCGTATCGCTGCTTCGTTCGGTTCCGTGATCGTCGCTACGCGGCCGCGCGGTCCTCGCGGACGAGCAGCTTCACCTGGAAGGGCTTGCCATCGCAGTCGAAGACCAGCAGCGTGTGCGTGCTGCTCCCCGGGACCGCGACGCGGAAGTCTGCGCCCTCGGCGATGGTCGGCAACGACAGCTTGCAGTCGCCGTCGATGAGGCCCTTGACGTTGCCGCCGATCATGTTGGCGACCTCGCCCAGCGCGTCGAGCACCTCTTCCTCGCCGAGGTCGTCCGGCTCCATGCCGAACATCGCGGCGGCCGCGTCCCGGGCGAGCTGTTCGGGCAGGTCGACCATGACGGCGCCCGTCCACTCGCCGGTGATCTGCACGGTGCCGGTGAGGTTGCGCACCTCGGGCTCGCGGTCGTACCCACGCGCCGCGGGGGCGAGCTCCAGGCCGAGCATCGAGCTCCACACGCTCTCGACGACCTCGCGCAGGTCGGTCTCGCTCAGTTGCATCGGTTCTCCTTGTCATTCGTAGCGCGTCTGCGCGCGTGAAGAGCGCGCGCGGCGCGATGCGACACACGCTGATCGGCGGGGAAGCGCTCGGCATGAGGGCGATCCGCTACGGCAGCGAGCGGTAGCACGCCATGCGTTCGAACGGGACACGCTCGAAGCGCTCGTGGATGTTCATCGTCGTCTCGGCCGCACCGAGGAACAGGTAGCCGTCGGGACGGAGCACGCCTCGCACACGCTCGAGCACGGCGCGCTTCGTCGGGACGTCGAAGTAGATGAGGACGTTGCGCAGGAACACGAGGTCCATGCGCGGCACCGGACCCCACGGCTCGACGAGGTTCATCGCCTTGACCTCGAGCATGGCGCGCAGCTCGGGCTTGACCTGCCAGCCGGCGCCCTTGTGCTCGAAGTACTTCACCAGCATCTTCGACGGCAGACCACGGTTCGCCTCGATCTGCGCGTACTTGCCCTCACGGGCGCGTTCGAGCATCTCGGTCGACAGGTCCGTGCCGAGGATGCGCACGTCCCACGCCGCGAGCTCGGGGAAGTGCTCGCGGATGGTGATGGCGATCGAGTACGCCTCCTGCCCGCTCGAGCACGCCGCGCTCCAGATGCGGAGCGCGCGCTCGCCGGCGCGACGCTCGATCAGCTCGGGCAGCAGGTGCTCGCGCAACGCCTCGAAGGGGTGCACGTCGCGGAAGAACGACGTCTCGTTCGTCGTCATGGCCTCGACGACCTGGTTCTGCAGCTGCTGCGAGCCCGGCTTGCGCAGCTGGCCGACGAGACCCGCGATCGAGTCGTAGCCCTCGGCCCGCGCGAGCGGCGCAAGGCGCGACTCGACGAGGTACTCCTTGCCCGGCTCGAGCACGATCGCCGAACGGGCCCGGACGAGGTCCCGGATGTAGTCGAACTCCGCCGCCGTGATGGGCATCGCTACCGAGCCGCCTTCGAGAACGAGAGAGGGGTTGGGACACGACCGACGTTGACGCGGTCGACGATCTCGGGAGCGACGCGGTCGAGGGCGACGACGCGGTCCGCGAGACCGGCGCGCGTGACGACCCCGGGCATGCCCCACACGACGCTCGTCGCCTCGTCCTGCGCGAGGACGTGCCCGCCCGCGTCGTGGATCACCTCGGCACCGCGGCAGCCGTCCCGACCCATTCCCGTCAGCACCGCGGCGAGCGCGTGCGCGCCGTACACCGCGGCGCACGACCGGAACAGCACGTCGACGGCGGGACGGCACGAGTTCTCGGGCGGCTCCTGGTTCAGCGCGATCCGCGCCGCGCCCGCACCGCGGGCGACGACCATGTGGAAGTCGCCCGGCGCGACGTACACGTGGCCCGGCTCGAGAGCGTCACCGTCGGCGGCCTCGCGCACGTGCACTGCACAGCTCCCGTCGAGCCGGTCGGCGAGCAGCTTCGTGAAGATCGGCGGCATGTGCTGCACGACGACGACGGGGACGGGCAGCGACGCGGGGAGCGCGGGCAGCACCTCGGCCAGGGCCTTCGGCCCGCCGGTCGACACGCCGATCGCGACGACGTCGACGCGCGCGCTCGCGAGACGCGGCCGTGACCGCGGAACGCCGCGCGGTGCTGCGACCGTCGTCGGTGATGCCGCCACGCCGCCCAGCGTCTTGACCTTCGGCACGAGCTGCGACCGGATCGCCTCGATCGAGGCCTGGACCGACCCGAGGTTGGCGGGCTTCGCGACGTAGTCCGCGGCTCCGAGCGCCAGCGCGTCGAGCGTCGCCGCGCCGCCGCGCGTGGTCAGCGTCGAGAACATGATGACGGGCAGCCGCGGGTGTGAAGCGCGGATCTCCGGAAGCGCCTCGAGCCCCGTCATCTCCGGCATCTCGACGTCCATGACGACGACGTCGGGCTGCAGCTGCGTGAGCCGCGCGATCGCGAGCCGGCCGTTGCTCGCGGTCCCGACGACCTCGATCGCGGGGTCGCTCGACAGGATCTCCGTGAGCATCCGCCGGATGACCACCGAGTCGTCGACGACGAGAACCCGCACCGTCTTCATGCTGCGCCGCCGTTATGGGCGCGACGCGCGCATGAGGTCGATCTTCTCGCGCAGCGCGTCGGCGGTGAACGGCTTCATCACGTACTCGTCCGCGCCGGCGACGAGCGCTTCGGTGATGCGCGCCGGTTCGGTCTCCGTCGTGACCATCATGAGCATCGACGCGTCGAACGTGTCGTCCTTGCGCACGCGCGTGACGAACTCGATGCCGGTCATCTCGGGCATGTTCCAGTCGACGAGCACGAGGTCGGGCGCGCCGTTCTTGCGCAGCTGCACCAGCGCCTGGACGCCGTTCTCCGCCTCGGTCACGTCCTCGAAGCCGCACTCGACGACGATCTTGCGGAGGATCGTGCGCATCGCCTTGCTGTCGTCGACGATCAACGCTCGCATCTGAGTTCCCTTCGCCCTGCTCGACGCCCCGTGGACGAACGGCCGGCCCCCCGGACCGGGCCGGCCGCCCCTGTCCCCGGTTGCGTCAGCCCGCGAATGCGGGCTCGCGCGATTCGTCGGTCGAGATGTCGACCTCGAGCACCTTGTCGACGTCGAGGACGAGCAGCAGCCGACCCTCGAGCTTGCACACGCCGATCAACAGCGCGCGCGTCGTCGCGTCGATCGTCTCCGGCGGCGCCTCGAACGTGTCCGGATCGACGAGCAGCACGTCACCGATCTGGTCGACGAGCAGGCTCACCGCGCCGTCGTCGAGGCGTACCACGATGTTCATCGGCCGCTGGTCGGCCGGGCGCTCCGGCAGCGACAGTCGCCGGCGCAGCTCGACCGCGGTGACGATCTGGCCGCGCAGGTTGATGAGGCCGGTCACCTCGGCCGGCGCGAGCGGCACGGACGTCATGTCCTGGTACCGCAGCACCTCCTGGACCTTCTCCACCTCGACGCCGAAGAACCCGTCGCCCAGCGTGAACGTGCAGAACTGCCGCTCGTTGCTGCTCATGACACCCTCTCGTAGCTCTCGAACCGGCTGTCGTTCAGCAGCGCGGGATCGACCGCGGCGACGACCGCACGCATGTCGAGCACGTCGGTGACGCGGTCGTCGATGACGACCGAGCCGACGATGCCGGGGTTCGTGGACGTCGCGCGACCCAGCTCGACGTCATCGACGATGTCGAGGATCGCGGCGACGTGCAGACCGACCTGGCGGTCGCCCTGCCACACGACGACGACCTCGAGGAGGTCACCCGGCTCCGGCTCGCCGTAGCCGAGGAGACCACCGACCGACACGACGGGGAGCAGCTCACCCGTGTACTGCACGACGCGCTGGCTGCCGGCCCACTCCAGCTTCGACGCCTCGAACTGCTCGAGCCGCGCGACCGCGCCGAGCGGCACGGCGACGCGCCGGCCGTGCGCGGCGTCGACGAGCAGCATCGTCTGGCCGTCCTTGCGCCGCGCCGCCTCGGCCTCCGCGCCGGCGCGCGACTTGTCGTGCAGCTCCGTCAGGACCTTGGCGCGTTGCGCGATGCCCATCACGTCGAGGATCAGCGCGACGCGGCCGTCACCCATGATCGTCGCGCCGGCGAAGATCGGGATGCCCTTGAGCTGCTTGCCGAGCGGCTTGACGACGATCTCCGCGGTGTCCTCGACACGCTCGACGACGAGCCCGAACTGCTGCTCGTCCGCCTGGAGCACGACGATGTTCACCGCCGCGTTCTCGTCGATCTCGGCGTCGCGGTCGTCGAGCGCGTCGCGCAGGTACACGAGTGGAAGGAGCTTCCCGCGCAACCGGTACACGGGGGAGCCCTGGATGCGCTCGATGCTCGTGCGGGCCTGCTCGGCCTCGAGGCGCACGAGCTCGAGCAGGCTGACCTGCGGGATCGCGTAGCGGGCGTCCCCGTTGCAGACGACGAGCGCGGGGATGATCGCGAGCGTCAGCGGGATCTTGATCCGCAGGGTCGTGCCCTCGCCGACGCGGCTCTGGACGTCGACCGTGCCGCCGATCTTCTCGATGTTCGTCTTCACGACGTCCATGCCGACGCCGCGACCCGAGACGTTCGTGACCTTCTCGGCCGTCGAGAACCCGGGCTGGAAGATGAGGTTCATCACCTCGCGGTCGCCCATGCGCGCGGCCTGGTCCACGGCGACGACGCCGCGCTCGACGGCCTTCGCGCGCACCTTCTCGACGTCGATGCCCGACCCGTCGTCGGTGATCTCGATGTTGACGAGGCCGCTCTCGTGGAACGCGCGCAGCAGCAGCGTGCCCTCCGCGGGCTTGCCCGCGGCGATGCGCTCCTCCGCGGTCTCGATGCCGTGGTCGACCGAGTTGCGCACGAGGTGCGTCAGCGGGTCCTTGATCGCCTCGAGCACCGTCTTGTCGAGCTCGGTGTCGCGGCCCTCCATCTCGAGGCGCACCTGCTTGCCGCACGTCTGCGCGAGGTCGCGCACGACGCGCGGGAGCTTGTTCCACACGTTGCCGATGGGCTGCATGCGCGTCTTCATGACGCCTTCCTGCAGCTCCGTGGTGATGAGGTTGAGCCGCTGCGAGTTCGCGAGGAACGCGGAGTCGTTCATGGTCGTCGCGTACTGCAGGACCTGGTTGCGCGCGAGGACGAGCTCACCGACGAGGTTCATGAGCTTGTCGAGGAGCGCGACGTCGACGCGGATGCTCGTGTCGGCGATGCTCGACCCGGCCTTCTCGGCCTGCGCGTGCAGCGCCTCGAGCACCTGGCCCGGCTCGACCGCACCCTTCTCGACGAGGATCTCGCCGACGCGCCGGGGATCGCCCTCGTCCTGCTCGACGACCGCTTCGACGACCCGCTCCTCGGACGTCGTGCCCGCCTCGACGAGGACCTCGCCGAGCAGCGGCGGGTCCGGCTCCGGCTCGGGGTGGGGCTCCGGCTCGGGCGCGGCGGGGACGGCGGCGACGGCGTTGAGCTCGGTGAGCAGGTCGATGATCGCCTCGTACTCGAACTCGCCGTCATGGCCGTCGGCCTCGATGCTCGCCAGCATCGCCCGGACCGCGTCGACCATCGCGAGCAGCGCGGTCGTGCTCTCCGCGCTCAGGCGCAGCTCGCCGTCGCGGAGCCGGCTGAGCAGGTTCTCGCCGACGTGGGTGAGCGCCTCGAGCTTCGTGAACCCGAGGAAGCCCGACGTGCCCTTGATCGTGTGGATCGTGCGGAAGACGCTGGCGAGGACGTCGCGGTCGTCGGGGTCCCGCTCGAGCGCGACGAACTCCTGGTCCATGCGGTCCAGGTTCTCGTGGCTCTCCACGAGGAACTCCTCGATGACCTCGCGCATCTCGTCGTCCATCGACTCCTCGTTTCGACGTCTCGGCCCCGAACCTGAACCGGGCCGCGAGCGGCCACGGCGAGCGGACGGGCCCGCCGCTGTCACCTTCGTCGTCCTCTGGTGGCTCGACTTGAGCGGGAATCGGCACCACGCTCCGTGGCCGGGACGTCCGTCACATGGCCGCCGCCGGGCGCACGTGACGGCGGGGCGCGGGCGGTGCAACATCGCGTCGCGGTCTCGGGATCCGAACGGCGGCGACGGGGGTGCGGTCGTGAGGAACGCGCGCTGGTGGGTGCCGGTCGTCGTGGTGGCGCTGTGCACCGCGGGGTGCAGCCGCTCGGGCAGCAGCAAGGCGAACGGCTCCGGGTCGACGAGCTCGACGGCACGCGGGAGCGGGCTGACGGCACCGACCCCGAGCGGCGTGTTCGGCGATGCCGGTCAGGTGTGCGGGCCCGGCAGCGCGAAGGGCGCGACCGACCAGGGCGTGAGCGACACGACGATCCGCGTCGGCACGATGGCCGATCCCGGAGCGCAGGTGCAGCCCGGTCTCGACCAGGAGCTGTTCGACACCGCGGACGCGTTCGTCGGCTGGTGCAACGCGTCGGGCGGGATCAACGGGCGCAAGATCGAGCTCGACAGGTGGGACTCGAAGCTCACGGAGGTCGCGGCGCGCATGATCCAGGCGTGCGCGTCCGACTTCATGCTCGTCGGCAACGGCGAGGCGTTCGACTCGGCCGGTGTCGACCAGCGCCTGAAGTGCAAGCTCCCCGAGATCCCCGCGTACGACGTGTCGACCCAGGCCGCCGGCGCACCGCTCACGATCCAGCCGATCCCGGCGTCGGGTCACCAGAGCGCGGTGGGCGGCGCGCTGCGCATCGTGAAGCAGGCCGACCCGGAGGCGGCGCGCCACCTCGGGCAGCTCAGCAGCCAGCTCCAGTCCGTGAAGGACGCCGGCGACCGTGACCGCGCCGCGGCGAAAGCGCTCGGGTACACGTCCGTCTACTACGACGAGGCCCCGATCCTCGTCGACGACTACCGCACGTACGCGCAGAACCTGCAGAGCAAGGGTGTGCAGGTGTTCATGTTCGAGAACGCTCCCGACAACCTCGCCGCGCTGTACCGCGCGCTCGCGGAGCTGCGGTACGTGCCGAAGTACGGGATCTACGGGGCGAACATGTACGACCCGAAGCTCGTCAAGAACGCGGGCACCGCGCTCCAGGGCAACGTGCTGATCGTCACGAACGCCGTGCCGTTCGAGCTCGCGAGCACGCACCCGGCGACGAAGCAGTACATCGACATCCTCGCCCAGTACGCCAACGGCGCGCAGCCCAAGGCGCTCGGCATCAACTCGTGGTCGGCGTGGCTGCTGTGGGCGAAGTCCGTCAAGGAGTGCGGATCGAACCTCACGCGCGCGTGCGTGATGGACAAGGCCGGTGCGGTGACCGGGTGGACCGCCGGCGGTCTGCACGCGCCGACGCACCCGGGGAACTCGAGTCAGACGGCGTCGCCGTGCTTCGTGTTCGTCCGCGCGACCCCGAGCGGGTTCCACGTCGACGAGCAGATGACGCACCCGACCCGCGACATCTTCAACTGCGACCCGAAGAACATCGTCAACGTCCCCTAGCAAAGATGCGGCACTGAGTCCCGCTTTCCGCGACTCAGTGCGGCATCTTCGTACCGGTCAGCCGATCCAGAGGCCGGCGTTGACGTCGAGGACCGCGCCCGTGATCCCCGCGGCGCGATCCGACGCGAGGAACAGAACCGCTTCCGCGACGTCGTCGGGCGACGGGATGCGCCCGAGCGCCGTGAGCCCCTCCGCCTCGGCGACGACCTGGTCGGTCGTCCAGCCCCGATGCTCCGCGATGCGCGCGAACAGCCCGTCGAGATGGGGACCCGTCACGTAGCCGGGGACGACCACGTTCACCCGCACGCCGTCGCGTCCGACCTCGCGCGCCATCACCTGTGACGCCGCGACGAGCGCCTGCTTCGTCGACGCGTACGGCGCCTGCTTCGCGGGCACGGAGCGCATCGCGGTGCTGCTGATCTGGACGATCGCACCGCCACCGTCGCGCGCCGCCATGTGACGGGCCGCGGCGCGACTCACGGCCAGGGTCCCGAGCACGTTGACCTCGAACACGCGGCGGAAGACGTCCCAGTCGGTGTCGACGACCTCCGTGTGGTCGTCGCTCAGCGCGGCGACGTTCACGACTGCGTCGACACGCCCGAGCTCCTCGACGGTCCGATCGACCAGGCGCGCGCACTGGGCCTCGTCCGCGATGTCGGTCGGGACCGCGAGCGCGCGCCGGCCGAGCACCTCGACCTCGTGCGCGACGCGCTCGAGCTGCTCCGTCCGACGGGCGCCGAGCGCGACGTCGGCGCCGTCGCGCGCGAACGCAAGCGCGCACGAGCGCCCGATGCCCTCGCCGGCCCCCGAGACGATCGCCACCCGCCCGGCCAGCGAGCGGTCGCTCACGACGTCGTCTCCCGTGCGAGCGCGGGCGCGACCCGTGTGAGCAGCAGCTCCAAGTGCCGGTCGACGAGGTCGTCGTCCATCCCGGCGATGCTCGCCCAGCAGTAGACGTGGTGCACGGGCAGCCCCTCGATGCGCTCCCGGAGCACGTCGAGCGCGGTGTCGGGATCGACGACGGCGAGGCCGGGCATCACGCCGCGTGCGTCGGCACCCGCCCGCAGCTTCTCCACGGTGACGTCCTTCGGCGGGGGACGGCCGGTTCCCGCGACTGCGGCGCGCCGGTAGGTGTTCAGCTGGTGCGCGTAGTGCGGGAGGATCCGCTCGCGTGCCGCGTCGGGGTCGTCGGCGACGACGACGTCGACCACGCCCGCGACGCGCGCGGTCGCGGGATCGTGACCGCCCTCGCGCAGGCCTTCGACGTACGGCTCGAGCAGCGCGCGGTCGAGACGGAGCAACCCGACACCCAGCCGGCCGGCGCGGCGCGCGCCCTTCGGGCCCTGGTAGCCGAGCCAGAGCGGGAAGGGCCGCTGGACGGGCGGTGGCGTGACGCCGTCGTGATCGAGCGCGTCGCGCACGTCGACGATCATCTGGTCGGTCCGCGTGTACCGCTGCGCGAACGGCGCGCCGAACGCGTCGAACTCCGGGACGCTGTAGCCCGCGCCGAGCCCGAGCTCGAGCCGCCCGTCCGAGACGACGTCCACGACCGCGGCCTCCTCGGCGACGTGCCGCGCGTCGCGCAACGGCGCGAGCACGACGGCCGTGCCGATGCGGATCTCGCGCGTGCGCGCCGCAACGGCGGCCGCGAACGTGAGGGGCTGCGGGAGGTACCCGTCGTCGAAGCCGTGGTGCTCGCTGAGCCACACCGAGCCGGCGCCGAGCGCCTCGGCCTCCGAGATCAGCTCGAGCGTGCGCTCGTAGTGTCCCGCCCACGGCCGCCGCCACGGCGCCGGGTTGCGAAGGTCGACGTAGATCCCGACCACGCTTCTGGGAAGGCTGACGGACGCCGGGTGTCCGTCACGCTTCACGGAACGGGGCGGGTGAGCGGTCACGGGTGGTCGGGCAGCTCGGGCGCCCACGCGGCGCCGTTGATGTGCGAGCCGCCGTCGACGAACAGGGTGTTGCCCGTGAGATAGCGAGCGTCCTCGCTCGCGAGGAACAGGGCGACGGGCGCGATGTCGCGCTCGGGGTCGCCGAGGCGACCCATCGGGTTCGCGGCGTCGGCCGCGGCCTCCAGCTCGGGATGCTGCTGGAACACCGCGCGCGACGCGGCCGTCTTCGCGCCCGGGCAGATCACGTTCGCGACGATCCCGTACGGCGCCCACTCGCGCGCCGCGGTACGGGTCAGCGCGCGCAGTGCCTCTTTCGCGCTGTTGTACTCGGCGGTGCCCATGTGCGCGTTCACACCGTTCAGCGAGCAGAGGTTGACGATGCGCCCGTACCCCTTCTCCTTCATGAGCGGGAACGCGGCCTGCATCGCCCAGAACGGGCCGTAGAACCCGACGTGGAACCCGTGGTCGAACAGCTCGTCGGTCTTGTGCTCGACGCGGCTCAACCGGCCGCCGCCCCACGCGTTGTTCACGAGCACGTCGACACCGCCCCACGTGTCGCGCGCGCACTCGATCATCGCGAGCACGTCGTCCTTGTTCGCGACGTCGGTGTCGATGCTGCGCGCGTCCGCGCCGAAGTCGCGTTGGAGCTCCTCCGCGACCGACGCGCCCTTCGGCCCGTCGATCTCCGCGACGAGCACCTTCGCCCCCTCGGCCGCGAACCGGCGTGCGATCCCGTGCCCGATGCCGTCCCCCGCGCCCGTCACCACCGCGACGCGACCTTCCAACCGTCCGGTCATCCTCTGGTCGCGCTCGCGAAGCTCGCCGCTCCTGCGAGCTCGCTGCGCACCCTTCGGGCTGCTCCGCTCGCCGCCTCCTCGAACGCTCATTGCGGGTTCCTCCAGAAGTTCTGCCAGGTCTCCCAACCGTGCGGGAGGGTGCCTCGGCCGTCGTGGTGCTCGGGCCAGTGCGCGGGCGGGAGGCCGAGCGGGTTCACGCCCACCTCCGCGCCGTAGAACAGCTCGTGGACCCGGCGCACGAACAGCCACCTCCCGTCGCGGCGCTCGTAGGTGTCGCGGTAGACGATCGCCTGGTGGATCCAGCGGTCGCCGTCCTGGATCTCACCGTGGCAGTACACCGTGCCGGTCGCGTGGTCGTCGTCGGTGAGCTCGATCACGTGCGTGCCGACGTTCAGGATCGACACACCGATCGCGCGCAACGACGCGTCGAACGACGCCCGCAACGCGTCGCGACCGCGCGCCGAGCGACCGACCTGCACGTCGTCGACGAACAGCGCCACGAGCGCGTCGAGGTCACGCGAGTCGACCGCGACGGCGTAGCGCGACGCGAGCTGCCGGATCTCCTCGTGCGCGAGCAGCCGATCGACGGGGTTCACGCGCGCCCGAGCAGCAGCGCGCTCGTCGGCACGCCGGTGCCCGCGGTCACGAGCACGTGCTCGACGTCGTCGACCTGGTTGACGGAGGTGCCCCGCACCTGGCGCACGCCCTCGGCGACGCCGTTCATCCCGTGCAGGTACGCCTCGCCCAGCTGGCCGCCGTGCGTGTTGATCGGCAGCCGGCCGCCGAGCTCGATGTTGCCGTCCGCGATGAAGTCCTTCGCCTCACCGCGCTCGCAGAACCCGAACTCCTCGAGCTGCGGCAGCACGAACGGCGTGAAGTGGTCGTAGATCACGGCGGTCTGGACGTCGTCGGGCCCGAGCCCCGACGTCTCCCAGAGCTGGCGCGCACACACGCCCATCTCGGGCAGGCCCACGATCGAGTCCCGGAAGAACGACCGCATCATCTGCTGGTCGTCGGCCATGCCCTGTGCGGCGGCCTCGATGACGACCGGCGCCTGCCGCAGGTGACGCGCCCGCTCCAGCGACGTCACCAGCAACGCCTGCCCGCCGTCGGTCTCCTGGCAACAGTCGAGCAGGTGCAGCGGCTCGACGATCCACCGGCTCTCCTGGTGGTCCTGCAAGGTGATCGGCGCGCCGTAGAAGTGCGCGGCCGGGTTCTTCGCCGCGTGCTTGCGGTCCGCGACCGCGACCCGGCCGAAGTCCTCGCTCGTCACGCCGTACTCGTGCATGATCCGCGTCGCGAACATCGCGACCCACGACGCCGGTGTGAGCAACCCGTACGGCGACGTCCACGCGAACTGGGCCTCCTCGGCGGTCGCGCCCGCGGGCCGGTCCTGCACGCCCGCGCCGAACCGTCGCCCGCTGCGCTCGTTGAACGCGCGGTAGCAGAGCACGTAGTCGGCGACGCCCTCGTTGACGGCCATCGCGGCGTACTGGACCGTGCCGCACGGCGCGCCGCCCCCGAAGTGGATGCGGCTGAAGTGCGTCAGCTCACGGATGCCGAGGCTGCGCATGACGTCGTTCTCGGGGTTCGTCTCCATCGTGAACGTCGACAGCCCGTTCACGTCGCGCGCGTCGACACCGGCGTCGTCGAGGGCGGCGACGCACGCTTCGAGCGCGAGCTGCAGCTCGCTGCGACCGGAGTCCTTGGAGAACTCGGTCGCGCCGATCCCGACGATCGCGGTCTTCCGGGCAAACGCGTGCGCAGTCACCGCAATGCCTCCGCGTATCCGGACCCACCCGGCACGACCAGCTCCGCGGTACCGGACACGTGGTCACCCAGCGAGTTCGTGCCCCGGAACCCGACGGTGACCTCACCCGTCGCCGCGTCGACGGCGGCGACGGACCCCGTCATCGTCATCGTGTCGTACGGGTAGTTCGGCGCACCGAGGCGCACGCGCAGCGCGCGCCACACGGCCTCGGGCCCGACCCAGTCCGTCACGTACCGCTCGCACAGCCCGAGCGTCGTGTGGATGTTCATGAACACGTCCTTCGACCCGCGCCGGACGGCCATGTCGCGGTCGTGGTGCGCGTCGAAGTAGTCGAGCGTCGCGAGCGCGCCGCCGACGATCAGCGTCGTCGTCAACGGGATCGGGCACAGCGGCAGCTCGTCGCCCGCCGACACCTCGGACGCGCGCAACGTCGTCTCGCGACGTGCCGGTCGCGCGGGACGGAACTGCGGCAACGACACCGCGCCGCGCGCGTCGGTCGCACCCTCGACCTGCGCCGGGTGGCTGTCCAGCCAGCACAGCTCGAGCGGCATGCCCACGCGCAGCTGCTCGCGTGTGCAGCCGACGACGTTCGACACGAGCCGGGTGCCCTCCTCGAGCTCGACGAGCCCGACGAGCACCGGGTACCGGAACCCGTCGACCTGCGGGTAGTGCGGCACCGCGTAGCTGTAGAGCGTGGCGCGCCCGGATGCGACGACGTAGCCGAGGTCGAAGCTGCCGCAGCTCCAACAGCGCGGCGTGGGCGGGAAGAAGAGCTCGCCGCACGCGCGGCAGCGCTGGATCCGCAGCTCGTGCTCGCGCGCGCCGTTCCAGAAGTACTCGTTGTCACGGTTGATCGCGGGTCGCGGGCGGCGCGACGGATCGGGATCCGGCGCGCGCCGCGCGCCCTCCGCCGGCGCCGCGGCCTGCTTCCCCGTCCCGGGCCGGAACTTCAACACGCGGAACAGCACCGACCCGACCGTCTCGTCACCCACGAGGTACGTGAGGCGGCTCGTCACGAAGTGCCCGACGCCGAGACCGGTCTGCTTCTCCGGCGACACGTCCTCCAGCGTGAGCGTCGAGTGCACCATCTCACCCGGCCGCAGGTAGCGCGCGATCTCGAGCTCGGAGTTCACCGCGACCGTCGAGGTGAACCCGTGCTCCTCGAGCACGGTGAGCGCCGCGCTCTGCGGGTTGTCGGGGTCACGGCGCAGGTGGAGGCCGGGCTTGTCCCACACGTCGAGCATCGCGGGCGGCGCGACGATCCCGCCGAACGCCGAGCGCGACGCGACCTCCGCGTCGGTGTAGACGGGATTCCGCTCGTCGACGATGTCGCACCAGTGGCGGATCATCGCCTCGTTCACCGGGTCGCGCGCCGCGTTGAACGGCGCGCTCCGACCGACGAGCGCGTGCAACCGCTCGTCGAGCGACGCCGGCGGGTTGGTCGTTGCGGTCACGCCGTCGTTCCTCCCTCTCGTCACTCCGGTCGTGCCGACAGACGGTCGACGAGCTCACCCAGCGCGGCAGCGATGTCGCGCCGACGGCGCGCCGGCAGCCCGTCGAGCGCGTCCGCGAGTTGCGTGTGCATGTACTCGAGGAGCCGCTTGCGCTCCTTGCGACCCTTCGACGTGATCGCGTAGATCGCGACCCGCCCGTCGCCGCTGTGCGGTCGCCGCGTCACGTATCCCTCGTCCTCGAGGGTGCGCAGCGAGCGGCTCGCGGTCGGCTGGCTGACGTCGAGCGCGTCCGCGAGGCTCGACACCGACGACGCACCGCCGTCGTCGAGCCGGCCGAGGAACCGAAGCTCCGTGCGCGAGAGCGACAGGCCGACGGCGCGCATGCGACCATCGTGGACACGGCGCGATCCCGACAGCCGGATGAGCTCGCCCAGTGCGTGCTCGATGCGGGCGAGGTCGGCGTCCGGGGTCACGGCGAGATCCTAAGAAAGTTGTATTCGGTATGCAACAAGAACGTGACGGAGGCGAGCGGCCGGTCGCGTTCGTGACCGGCGCGAGCCGCGGGATCGGGCGCGCCACCGCGATCGAGCTCGCCGAGGCCGGCTACGACGTCGCGGTGTCGGCGCGGACGATGACCGACGGCGCCGCGCACCTCGAGGACGACCCGAGCGTCGTCGTTCCCGGCGGCCTCGACACGACGGTCGCGTCGATCGAGCGCGCGGGCGGCGCCGGTCTCGCCGTCCCCATGGACCTGCTCGACCGCTCGGCGCTCACGGCCGCGGTGTCGGCCGTCCTCGACCGGTTCGGACGCGTCGACGTCCTCGTCAACAACGCGATCTACCAGGGTCCGGGAGTGCTCTCGCTGTTCGCCGACGTCACCGAGGACCAATTGCGGACCGTCCTCGAGGGCAACGTCTTCGCGCAGGTCACGCTGATCCGGATGGTGCTCCCCGGGATGCTCGAGCGCGGCGGCGGGACGATCGTGAACATGGTGTCCGGAGCCGGCTACACCGATCCGCCCGCCAAGCTCGGCGAGGGCGGGTGGAGCCTCGCCTACGCGATGAGCAAGGCCGCCTTCGCGCGCGTCGCACCGCTCCTGCACGTGGAGCACGGCGACGACGGCTTGCGCATCTTCAGCGTCGACCCCGGCTTCGTGCTGACCGAGCGGATGGAGGCCGCGGGCCGCGGCGCGCAATATGCGCAGCACTTCGTGCCCGCGACACCGGCCGTCATCGGACGTGGCATCCGCTGGCTGGTGACGAGCCCCGACGCCGACGCGCTCCGCGGGCAGCTCGTCCTCGCACAGCGAGAGGTCGCGAAGCGAGGGCTCCTCCCGGGCTGGCCGCCAGAACGGCGCGGGCCGCTCCCAGGCGGGCCGCCAGAACAGGACATGTGAAGGTCTACGCGGGCATGGACCCGCGCATGCCGCTCTCCGACGTCGCGCACTACGCGCGCCGTGTCGAACGACTCGGCTACGACGGGCTCCACGTCGCGGAGACGGTGCACGACTCGCTCGCGGTCGCGCTGCTCGCGGTCGAGCACACCGAGCGGATCACCGTGCGGACGAGCGTCACGCTCGCCTTCGTCCGCAGTCCGACGCTCGTCGCGTACGCAGCGTGGGACCTCGCCCGCTTCTCGGGCGGCCGGTTCGACCTCGGGCTCGGTACGCAGATCCGTCAGAACATCGAGGACCGCTACGGCATGCCGTGGTCCGAACCGGTTGCGCGGATGCGCGAGTACCTCGACGTGTTGCGCGCGCTCTTCAGCTCGTTCCGCACCGGTGACGCGCCGCGCGTCGAAGGTGACCACTACCGCGTGACCCGGTTGCAGCCGTACTTCAATCCGGGACCGGACGCCACGACGTCCGCGCCGCGCGTCTACCTCGGCGGCGTGAACGCCGGCATGTGCCGGCTCGCGGGCGAGCGAGCCGACGGGTTCATCACGCATCCGACGAACTCGAACCCGCGCTACCTCGACACGATCTGCATCCCGAACCTGCGTGACGGCGCGGGACGGGTCGGACGCGACCTCGGCGCGGGCTTCGAGCTCGTATGCGGGACGCCGGTCGTGACGGGCGCGACGCGCGCAGACGTCGACGCCGAGCGTGAGCGCCAGCGGCGGCTGTTCGCGTTCCTGTACTCGACACCCGCCTACCGGCGGACCTTGGAGCTGTACGGCTGGGAGGACCTCGCGGGCCGGCTGCAGGCGATGATCCGCGCCGACCGGTGGGACTCGCTGCACACCGTCGTCACCGACGACATCCTCGCCACGCTCGTGCCGACCGCGACCTTCGACGATCTTCCGGCGCTCCTCACCGCGCGCTTCGGCGCGCGCTGTGATGCCGTCCTGGTCTCGCCGCCGCCCGATCCCGCGCACGACACCGCGTTCGCCCAGGTCGTCGGCGCGCTGCGCGGCGCGCCTCCTTGACTCCCTCGGGCCGGGCCGTCCCGCGCTCCGCGCACGGCCCGACTTCGTCCGTACCTGCCTTGACTCCGCGCGCCGGTCCGGCGACGCTGGAACGCGTTCCAATACCGGACCTCGGAGGTTCCTCGTGGACAAGCGCGACGTGCTCTTCATCGGTGGCGAGTGGGTGGCGCCCGCGAGCAGCAGGACGATCGAGGTCGTCTCGCCCGCGACGGAAGAGGTGATCGCCGTCGTCCCCGAGGGCACCGAGGCCGACATGGACCGCGCGGTCGCCGCGGCCCGGCAGGCGTTCGACGAGGGCCCGTGGCCGCAGACGAGCCCGAAAGAGCGCGCCGACATGATCCGCGCGCTGTCGCAGGGCATCCAGGCCCGCTCGCAGGAGCTCGCCGAGACGATCACGAACGAGAACGGGTCACCGGCGTCGTTCTCGCTGATGGGCCAGGTGTTCGCGGCGACGATGGTCCTCGACGGCTTCGCGGACATCGCCGAGTCGTACGCCTTCGACGAGGAGCGCCCCGGGATGATGGGCAGCTGCATCGTCCACAAGGCACCCGTCGGCGTGGCGGCCGGCATCATCCCGTGGAACGTCCCGCAGTTCATCACCGCGATGAAGCTCGGCGCGTGCCTCGCGTCCGGCTCGACGATGGTCCTGAAGCCTGCGCCCGAGACGCCGCTCGACAGCTACACGCTCGCCGACATCCTCCAGGAGATCGGCCTGCCGCCCGGCGTCGTGAACATCGTCGCTGCGGGGCGCGAGGTCGGCGAGTACCTCGTCCGCCACCCCGGCATCGACAAGGTGTCGTTCACCGGCAGCACCGCGGCGGGCCGCAAGGTGGGCGCGATCTGCGGCGAGCAGCTCAAGCGCTGCACGCTCGAGCTCGGTGGCAAGTCCGCGTCGCTGATCCTCGACGACGCCGACCTGTCGACGGCCATCCCCGGGGTGCTCCCCGCCGCGCTGATGAACAACGGGCAGGCGTGCGTGGCGCAGACCCGCATCCTCGCCCCGCGCAGCCGGTACGGCGAGGTCGTCGACGCGCTCGCGCAGGCGGTGCGCGACCAGAAGGTCGGCGACCCGACCCAGGCCGACACCGCAGTGGGCCCGCTCGTCGCGGAGCGCCAGCGCGACCGCGTGGAGGGCTACCTCGACGCCGGCCGCAAGGAGGGCGCACGCGTGGTCGTCGGCGGGGGCCGTCCGAAGGACCTCGACCGGGGCTGGTACGTCGAGCCGACCGTCTTCGCGGACGTCGACAACGGCATGAAGATCGCGCAGGAGGAGATCTTCGGGCCGGTGCTGTCCGTCATCCCCTTCGACGACGACGACGACGCCGTGCGCATCGCGAACGACAGCGACTACGGCCTGTCGGGCTCGGTGTGGACCGCTGATCGGGACCGCGGCGTCGGGGTGGCGAAGCGCGTCCGCACGGGCACGTACGCGGTGAACTCCGGCATGACGATCGACCTGAAGAACCCGTTCGGCGGGTTCAAGTCCTCCGGGATCGGCCGTGAGATCGGCCCCGAGGGCCTCGAGGAGTACCTCGAGATCCAGACGATCGTCCTCGGCTGAGCCTGACCGAGACCGTTCTGTGAATCGTCATGCACAGGATGTGTGTCTGACGCTTCACAGAAGCGGGCGGTGGTAGGTCGCGCTCGCGCTTGACGCCGCGCGACCTAATGCGCGACATTAGAACCCTCACCGTCCGTCGCTCGCCGACGTCTCGCGCCCGGAGGTCATCCCATGGAGTTCGGTGTGTTCCTGAACGGCTACCTGCCGGGTCCCGCGTCGCGGGACACGAACTGCGAGCACACGATGATCCTGCGCGAGATGGAGTACGTGATCCACGCGGACAAGCACAACTGGAAGTACGCGTGGTTCGGCGAGCACCACTCGCTCACCGAGTACAGCCATCTCTCCTCGCCCGAGGTGATGATGGGCTACATCGCGGCGCGCACCGACCGCATCCACCTCTCGACGGGCATCAACAACCTCTCGCCGCGCGTCAACCACCCCGTCCGCAACGCGGAGCGGGCCGCGTTCCTCGACCACGTCACCGGCAACCGCTTCGAGTGGGGAACGGGTCGCGGCGCGGGCAGTCACGAGATCGCGACGTTCAACATCCTCGACAAGGACTCGACGAAGTCCGAGTGGGACGAGGTGATCCGCGAGATCCCGCGCATGTGGGAGCAGCGCGACTACACGTTCAGCGGCGAGCACTTCACGGTCCCGTATCCGCACAACGTGCTGCCGAAGCCGTACGGCATCGGCCACCCGCCGATCTGGGTCGCGTGCGGCAACCCGGGCACGTTCGCCAAGGCCGGTGAGCTCGGCATCGGCGCGATCGCGTTCAACTTCGAGCCGATCTACGCGCTCAAGGGCCGGATCGAGGCCTACAAGCAGGCGATCGTCGACTGCACCGACCCCGTCGGCCAGTTCAAGAACGACAACGTGATGATGACGAACGCCGTCGTCTGCCTGAGCGACCGCGAGAAGGCGCGCACCATCGCGAAGACGCGTGGCCGCGGCTACCTGTACTCGCTCGTGTGCCTCTACCACGACACGATGCCGAAGCCGGAGTACGCGCCGGTGTGGCCGCAGCCGCCGCTCGACCCGCCCGCGACCGACGAGATGCTCGACGAGCTCATCGCGGGGGGCTGGCTGCTGTGCGGGACGCCCGACGAGGTCTGCGAGCAGGTCGACAAGTACCAGTCCGTCGGCTGCGACCAGGTCGTGTTCGGGCTCCCGAACGACGGCATGGCCCACGAGGACGTCCTCGAGATGCTCGAGCTGTTCGGCACGAAGGTGATCCCCGAGTTCGACAAGGACCCGGTTCACTCCACGACGCACTACCGCAAGACCGCCAAGCGGAAGTACCCGGAGGTCGCGGGGTCGGTGCCCGACATCTCGGTCGAGGTGCTGCCGTCGAACGCGCTGATCAAGTAACCGGGCGTGCCGCGTGACGCGACGCAGACGCGCGCGCGTCTGCTGCGCGAGGCGGAGCGGCAGTTCGCACGTCACGGCGTCTACCAGGCGACGCTGCGCGACATCACCGAGGCGGCCGGGCAGCGCAACGTCTCCGCGCTGAACTACCACTTCGGCTCGCGCGACGGCATCGTCGTCGAGATCCTCCGCCGGCACGGCGACCCGCTCGACGTCGCCCGCGGTGCGCTGGTCGACGAGCCGATCGAGGCGATGGCGACGGCCGCACTCGTGCGGGCGCTGCTCGTCCCGCTGTCGGGCGAGCTGCGCCGCGCCGACGGCCGCGACTACCTGCGGATCGTCGCCCAGCTCGCGTCGCGGTTCCCCGCGTGGCGAATGGACGACCCGCTGACGCCGTCGAACCTGCAGCGCATCCTCGAGGTGCTCGAGTCGCGCGCCAACAGCCGGGATCCGGCGGTGCGGCGCGACCGCGTCGTCAACGTGATCATGCTCATGATGGCGGCCATGGCCGAGCGGGCCCGTCTCATCGACCGGCGCCGCTCCCCCGAGCTCGACGACGACGCCTTCGTCGCCAACCTGACCGACATGATCGTCGGCGCTCTCGAAGCCCCCAGCTTCCGTGAAGCCTGACGGCCACGGAGTTGCCGTTTCGCTTCACAGAACCACGGCGGGCAGTTGTATGCGTACGCATGGATCGGTACGCTCGAAAGCATGACGGAGACGATCACGATCCGCAGGCCGACCGCGGCGGCCGGCGAAGACGTCAGCGCGCCCACGTTCACGGTCGACGGGCCGCTCGAGGGGCTCCGCGTCGGGTTGCGCACCGACCTGGCGTGGCGGTCGTGGCAGCTCATCGCGGACATCTGGGCCGACTACCTCCGGCGTGACGGGGCCCATCCCGTCACCGTCGAGACCAGCGCCCAGGTCGGCGACACCGCGTCGCAGGATCGCAGCCACATCGAGCAGCTCGCAGAGGACGTCGACTGCGCGATCGTCGGGCTCGGCACGTGCGGGTCGTGCACGTCGTTCGCGATTGCGGACGCCGTCATCGTCGAGAAGCACCGCAAGCCGTCGATCGCGGTCGTGGCCGAGGAGTTCGCGACGCACGGCCACAACATGGCCCGTCATCTCGGGCACGGCGACCTCAAGATCCTCGTCCTGCCGTACCCGCTCGAGGCGCGACCCGAGCACGAGCTGCGCGAGATCGCGGACACCTACTACCCGACGGCGCTCAAGCTGCTGGGCGTCCGACCGTGACGGCCGGGTCGCTCACCGCCGAGACGATCGAGCTCGACGCCGACCCCCGCGCGCTCTACGAGCTCTCGCTCGAGGAGCGCTGGGGCGACGGCGTCCCGCTGCTGCCGCCGACCGACGACGTGATCGAGTCGCTGCTCGTGACGACGCCGTACCCGCCGGAGCACGTGCTGTGCGCCCTCCCGCCGCGCTACGGCGTCGCGACCGTCGAGCTCGTCGCGATCAACGCCGCGATGGCGGGGTGCACGCCGGCCGCGTTCCCGTACGTGATCGCGGCGCTCGATGCGATCACGGTCCCCGAGTGGAACGCGTTCGGCCTGACGACGACGACGTCGAGCGTGTTCCCGATGCTGATCGTCAACGGCCCGTCGCGTGACGACGTCGGCATCGACTACCGCGCCGGATGCATGGGAGGTGCGGCCGGACGGGGATCGATGACGATCGGGCGCGCGGTGTCGCTGTGCCTCCGGAACATCGGCGGCCAGCGCGCGGGTGACACCTCGCGCAGCGTCTTCGGGCAGCCGGCGCGCTTCGGGATGTGCTTCGGCGAGTGGGAGGAGCGGTCGCCGTGGCCGTCGCTCGCGCGGCGGCGCGGGTTCGACGAGACGGACGACGTCATGACAGTCCACGGCGGGAAGGGCACGTTCCCGCTCGCCGACATCAACAACGACGATCCGCGCGACCTGCTGTACCTGCTCGCGAAGAGCATCGCCTTCCCGCTCAGCAACATGTACCTCGGCCATGCCGAGAACGGTCAGGTCGTCCTCGCGATCAACCCCATGTGGGCGGAGCGCTTCGCGGCGCCGTTCCCCGACGTCGAGGAGATGCAGGCGTTCCTGTGGGAGCACGCGTGGCAGCCGGTCGAGCTGTGGCCCGCGCCGAACCAGGAGATCCTGCGCAAGAAAGAGCGCGTGCGCGACGACGGTCGCGTGCACCTCGTCGAACGGCCCGACCAGATCGTCCCGATCGTGTGCGGCGGCCTCGGCAGCCTGCACGCGATCGCGTTGCCGAGCTTCGGCGAGAGCGAGATGCAGAGCGTCGCGGTGGTGCGGGCATGATGGACGACCGCGACGTCGCGGCCGCGGTCGACGAGGTGGGCGCGCTGCTGCGGGCCGACGGCGCGGACCTCCTCCTGCTGGACGCCGATCCGAAGACGGCTCGCATCCGGCTCCGGCTCGTGCTCGAGGGCGCGAGCTGCGAGGAGTGCGTGCTGCCGCCCGACATGCTGCGCGACGTGATCGACGACTCGCTGCGCCGTCGCGTGCACGACGAGTTCGAGCTCGTCATCGACGACCCTCGACGCGACGCTTGACCGCACGTCCGGAGAACCACGCGCCCGCGATCCCGGCCACGTCGGCCGACGAGGCGCGGCGGACCTGGAGCGCGCTCGTCACCGTGTACCAGACGGTGCTGCGCGACGTCGTCGCGCGGCTCGAGGACGAGACGCCACTGGACTCGGCCACCTTCTCGGCGCTCGCGTACCTCGAGCGCGCCGACCCGCCCGGCCGGCTCCGCCTCGGCGAGCTCCACCGGTGCATGCGCGTCCGCTACAGCCAGCCCGGCGTCAGCCGCCTGGTCCAGCGCATGGAGGCGGACGGGCTCGTCGAACGGCGCGCCGACCCCGACGACCGCCGTGCGACGCTGCTCGTGGTCACCCGGCTGGGCCGTGCCCGGTACCGGCGGGCGGATGCCGTCTACGCCGCGGCGGTCGCGGAGCACTTCTCGCGGCACGTCTCCGACGGCGAGGCGGCGCTGCTCGCGGCCGCCCTCGAGGACCTCGCGACCCGCCTCGCACCGCCGCCGTCCCCGCCCGTCTGACCGGGAAGAACGCGTCGCGACGCCGCCGGAGCACCCGCCAGCCCCTATGCTGGGGGCGGTTCTGCTGCGGCCCGGTTGGTGCGTCCGGGCGCGGCGCCGGCCTCCGAGGCGCCCGGCCTCCGGGGTGAGCGTGCCGCCCCGTGCACGAGCCACCGA
Source organism: Acidimicrobiia bacterium (assembly GCA_035651955.1). NCBI lineage: Bacteria > Bacillati > Actinomycetota > Acidimicrobiia > Acidimicrobiia bacterium. Next base: position 15,313 of record DASRES010000005.1, on the reverse strand, counting down.
TCTGGGCGCGACCCACCGGATCCGGGCGGTCGACCGCGCTCCGGCCGCAGTGCCCACCGTTGTCCGCCGACGTCGGGGAGCAGCCATGGCGACGAAGAGGCCCACGTTCGAGAAGCGCCAGCGCGAGCGCGACAAGCAGGCGAAGGCCGCGGCGAAGCGCGAGCGCCGGCAGTCCTCGGCGCACGCCGACGAGACGCCCGAGCCGGCACCGGCCAACGTGGTGCGCGACGTGGACGTGCCGAGCGTCCTGGCCCGGGTCGACGAGCTGCACCGCCGCTTCGAGGAGGGCTCGATCGACTTCGACGACTTCGACGAGCAGAAGCGGGCACTCCTGGCGACGCTGCCGGTCGACTGAACGAAGGCGACAGGCGTCACCACAGGGCCGCCGCGCCGGTAGGCTGCACGTCGTCACGGCCGCCGGCGCGCGGGGAGGCATCGTGAGCGAGGGCATCGTGAGCGAGAGCATCGTGAGCGAGACTTCGAAGCTGCGGCCCCTCGAGCGCCGCATCCTGCGCATGGTCGACGAGGGCATGAGCACCGACGACATCGCCCGGCGCCTCCGCCGCAGCCCTGCCGCGGTCGAGCGCTTCATCACGTTGAGCCGCCTTCCCGGTCGCGACGCGCAGGCCGGACGGGCGGGCTCGCTGCGCCCGCTCGAGCGACGCGTCCTGCGTTGGCGCGATCGGGGCGCCGGCTACGACGACATCGGGGCCCGTCTGCGCCACAGCCCCGACTTCGTCGAGCGCGTCGAGGCGCTCGCCAACTACAAGCTCACCTCCGCCTGACTCGGCCACGCGGCCGGCCGTGTCGAGCGGCACACGATCCTTCGCGCGTCGTCTCTCGTAGTCCACGACGACACCCGCAACGGCGCGGGTGCGCAACGAGAGGCGAAACCATGAAGGCACGACTGATACCCGCCGCCGTCGCGATCGTCGGTGCAGTCGCATTCGCGGCGTGCGGCTCGTCGGGAAGCTCGACGGGTGCAACGAAGCAGCCGTCGTCGAGCCGTCCCGCCGCGAGCGCGACCGGACCGACCGTCCAGGTCGCGGCGAACGCGAAGTTCGGCAACATCCTCGTCGACTCGAAGGGGATGACGCTCTACACGTTCACGAACGGCGGAATGCCCGTCCCGTGCACGGGTGCGTGCGCGGCCGCGTGGCCGCCCCTGTTCGCGCCGAACGGCGGGCACGCGACCGGGGACACCGGTGTGACCGGCATCGGGACCACGTCGGGCAACGGCGCAACGCTCGTCACCGACAACGGTCTCCCGCTGTACCGGTTCTCGGGTGACGCGGCGCCCGGCGACGCGAACGGCGACGGCCTCAACAGCTTCGGCGGCATCTGGCGGGTCGTGAAGACGTCCGCCCCGGTGTCGGCGGGTGCGAGCGGCGCCGCGACGACGCCGACGACCGCGAGCTCGTCGAGCTCGAGCAACAGCAGCGGCAGCGGGTACAGCGGCTACTGATCGGAGGACCCGGGCTGCGGGAGGGCGCGTGCGCGCTCCCGCAGCTCGCCCTTCGCGATCTTCCCGCCCGACGCGCGCGGAAGCCAGTCCAGCACCTCGAGCCGCTCGGGGAGATTCTCCGGCGACGTGCCGCGCGCGCGGAGGTGCGCGACGAGCTCGTCGAGCGTGAGCGACGTTCCCGGACGCAGCTCGACGAACGCGCACACCCGCTCGCCGAACACGGGATCCGGCATCGCGACGGCGGCGGCGAGCGCGACGGCCGGATGTGACGAGACCTCGTCCTCCACGACCTTCGCGCTGATGTTCTTGCCGCCGCGGATCACGAAGTCGGACGTGCGGCCCACGACCCGCAGGTACCCGTCGGCGTCGACGGTGGCGACGTCGCCCATGCGCATCCACCCGTCGTGCGTGAACAGCTCGGCGTTCCCGGCGGGATCGTCGTAGTACCCGGGGCTGGTCGCCGGACCGCGACAGCACGGCTGGCCCGGTTCGCCGGCCGGAACGTCGCGGCCGTCCGCGTCGAGGACGCGCACGTGCATCTCCGGGATGACGCGACCGGCGGTCGTGAGCCGGTGCACGCGGTCGTCGCCGAGCGTCGTGCGGCTGAGCGCGCCCGTCTCGTTCGAGCCGTAGAACTGGAGCACGCGCGCGCCGGTCGCGTCCTCGAACGCGGCTGCGCGCGCCTCGGGAACCGCCTCGCCGCCCGTGAACAGGACGCGCAGCGACGAGAGGTCCACGCGCTCGATCGCGGGCGACTCGAGCATCATGACGAACTGGGTGCTGACGCAGGCGAGGACGGTGACCCGCTCGCGCTCCGCGAGTTGCAGCGCGAGATCGGGCGAGAAGCGCGGCATGAGGACCACCGGCGCGCCGAGGATCGTCGGCGTGAAGTGCGCGGTCCACAGCCCGAAGCCGAACGGCGCGGGGATCGCGGAGAGGAACACGTCGTTCGGGGTCAGCGCGCCGGCGTCGACCGCGAGCCCGTGGAAGTAGCGCCACCTGCGCTGGGTCTGGATCACGCACTTGGGCAGGCCCGTCGTCCCGGACGTCGAGTTCAGCAGGAACATGTCGTCGGGGCGGACGCGGCGGGCGTCGATGTCGGCGTCGGTGAGCGGCTCCGTGTCCCGTGCGCACGACGCGACGCCGCGGTCGTCCACGACGACGTGGTGCAGGTCGCGGCCGGTCACGCGTCGGAGTCGGTCGACGAGGTCGACGGCCGGCGTCTCGCGATACGTCTCGTGCGTCACGACCGCGACCGCGCCCGTACGTTCGACGAGATGCGCGATCTCCCGCTCGCCGGCGCGCGCGCCGATGCCGACCGTCACGATCCCGGCCTGCTCACCGGCCAGGAACGCGACGTGCACGGCCGCGCCGTCGGGCAGCAGGACCGCGACACGCGAACCACGCTCGAACCCGCACGCGACGTACGCACCGGCCAACCCCGCCGCCCGCTCCCGGTACTCGCGCCACGAGCACCGGGCGTCGGGCGTGACGAAGGCGGCAGCCTCGGGCCGCGCCCGCGCATGCGCGCGGACGAGATCCGTCAGCGTCTCGTCCATGTGTTCGTCAGAACGCGTCCGGGTCGGCCTGCACCGCGGCCGGGATCGGATGGCGGTAGAGCTCGGACGCGTTCTGCCACGTGATGCGGCGCACGTCGTCCTCAGGAAGACCAGCGAGCTGCTCGGCGAGCTTCTGCTGGGTGTGCGGCCATGTCGAGTCGCAGTGCGGGTAGTCCGCCTCGACGAGGATGTTGCCGACGCCGATCCGGTCGCGCTGCGCGAACGACGACTGGTCCTCGATCGCGCAGAACCAGAAGTTGCGCTGCAACACCTCGGCCGGCGTGAGCTCGATGCCGGTCCACGTCCCGTACATCTCGTGGTAGCTCAGCATGTGGTCGAGCCGGTCGAGCAGCCCCGCGACCCAGCCGATGCCGCCTTCCGACATGCAGATGCGGATCGACGGGTAGCGGACGGGGATCAGGGAGTAGAGCCAGTCGACCGCGGCGAACATCGCGTAGCCGAAGAAGAGCACGCCGATCACGTCGGGAGGCGCGTCGTCGGACGTGGACGGCGACGTGCCCGACGAGCCGATGTGCAGGTTCACGACCGTGCCGCTCTCCGCGCACGCGCGCATGATCGGGTCCCAGTGGCCGGTGTGCAGCGACGGCAGGCCGAGCGTCGCGGGCGACTCGGTGAAGCTGACGGCCTTGAAGCCGCGCTCGGCGTTGCGGCGGATCTCCGCGGCGCCGATCTCCGGATCGAGCAGGAACGGGATCTGGCACGGGATGATGCGGTCGGGGTGGGGGCCCGCCCACGCCTCGATGTGCCAGTCGTTCCACGCGCGCACCGCGGCGAGCGCGAGGTCGCGGTCGTTCGTCGAGAGCTGGAGGCGTTGCCCCGCGAATCCGGGCAGGAACGACGGGAAGTTCACCGACGCGTAGATCCCGTTCACGTCCATGTCCGCGATGCGCGCGTCGATGTCCCACGCGCCGCGCCTCATCTCGTCGAAGCGCGCCGGTTCGAAGCTGTACTCGCTCACGGGCCGGCCGACCACCGCGTTGAAGCCGACGTTCGGGAACCGCTGCCCGTCGTAGATCCACACCTCGGTGCCGTCGTCCTCCTCGACGACGTGCGGCGCGCGCTCGGCGAAGCGCGCGGGCACGCGCCCGGCGAACGTGTCGGGCGGTTCGACGATGTGGTCGTCGGCGGAGACGACCGTGAACCGCCGCGGCTGACGCGGCGGTTCGGGGAGGAACGTTGCGCCACCGGTGCGGGCCTTGCCGCCGGTGGTGAACTCCATGCGTTGCAGGTCGTCGATGTCGACCATCACTCCAGGACCTCCGGCTGCTCGCGCAGCAGCATGCGCACCGCGCCGGCCCAGAACACGTCCGTGCCCCGCTCCAACAGCGACGCCTTCATCGCGGGACGGATCTCGGCGTCGACCGTCGTGTACGGGCGCTCCAGCGCCAACGTGTCGTACATCAGCCGGCACGCGCGCTCGAAGCTCACCGCGCGATACGTCGCCTCCTCGACCGTCGGTGCCGTGACGATCACGCCGTGGTTCGCGAGCAGGACGACGGATGCGTCGCCGATGCGTTCCGCGAGCTCGGCACCGAGCGCGCCGGAATCGATCTCGCCCGTGTACTCGCGCACGAAGCGCAGGTCGCCGTCGAGCATGCACGCCGTCTGGTGGAGCGTGTCCGGCAGCACGCCGACTGCGGCGAGGACGGTCGCGTAGTAGGGATGGTTGTGCACGACGACACGCGCGTCGGCACGCCGGCGGTGCAGCTCGGTGTGGATGTGGATCGCGGGCGTGACGTCCCACTTGCCCTCGAGCACCCGGCCCTCGGTGCTCACGAGGCAGACGTCCGACGCGCGCACCTCGTCCCACCACAGGCCCCACGGGTTGACCCACATGCCGCCCGTCTCCGAGTCCGCGCACGTGATGTGGCCGGCGATGTTCTCGCTGAACCCGGTGCGGGCGAGGATGCGGAACGCGCACGCGAGCTTCTGGCGGACGTCGAGGTCGACGCCGACGGGCGGCGTCACACGAGGCGTCCACGCGGCCGCACCCCCACGCGCGCGCGGCGCGGTGTCCGTCATCGCCGTACCCGTACGAGGGACGCGTAGTAGTCGAGCACCTCGGGGTTGGCGAGCGAGCCGCTCGACGCCGCGGTCGCGATGGGGGTTCCGGTCAGGATGCGCTTCACCGGCACCTCGAGCTTCTTGCCGGACAGCGTGCGCGGCACGCCCGGTGCCTGTTCGATGCGATCGGGGACGTGCCGAGGCGAGAGGTCGGTGCGCAGCGCCTTCGCGATGCGCGCGCGCAGGTCGTCGTCGAGCGTCGCGCCGGGCGCGAGCGCGACGAACAGCACGAGCTCGCCGGTGCCGTCGCCGGCGTCGTCGAGGTGGACGACGAGGCTGTCGGCGACGTCGGGGAGCGACTCGACGACCGCGTAGAAGTCGCTCGTCCCGAGGCGCACGCCGCCACGGTTGAGGGTCGCGTCCGATCGGCCGCTGATGACGCACGCGCCGTCGTCGAGGAACGTGATCCAGTCGCCGTGGCGCCACACGCCCGGGTAGTCGGCGAAGTACGCGCTGCGGTACCGCTCGCCGCTCGGGTCGTTCCAGAACCCGACCGGCATCGACGGCATCGGCGACGTGATGACGAGCTCGCCCTGTACACCGGGCGGGCACTCGGTCCCCGACTCGTCGAACGCGCGCACGTCGCAACCGAGGAGACGGCACGAGATCTCGCCCGCGCGGACGGGGAGGATCGGGACCATGCCGACGAACGCCGTGCACACGTCCGTGCCGCCGCTCATCGACGCGACCTGCACGTGCTCGCCCACCGCGTCGCGCACCCAACGGAACCCGTCGGGCGGCAGCGGCGCGCCGGTCGAGCCGACCTGGCGCATGCCACTGAGGTCGCCGACGTCGCGCGGCCGCACACCCGCCTTTCGGCACGCCATCAGGAACGGCGCGCTGACGCCGAGGACGTCGAGCCGCTCCTCTGCCGCGAGCCGCCACAACGTCGACAGGTCGGGCGCGCTCGGATCACCGTCGAAGAGCACGATCGTCGCGCCGACGAGCAACCCGGACACGACGTAGTTCCACATCATCCAGCCGGTCGTCGTGAACCAGCTGAACCGGCTGCCGGCACCGAGGTCGTGGTGCAGCGCGAGGGTCTTCGTGTGCTCGACCGCGATGCCGCCGTGCGCGTGCACGATCGCCTTCGGGAGCCCTGTCGTCCCTGACGAGTACAGGACGTAGAGCGGGTGCTCGGCCGGGACGGCGTCGAACGTGAGCGGCGCGCCGTCGCCGCTGGCGAGGAACGGCGTCCACTCGTCGTCACCGGTTCCGAGGTACCGGATGCTGACCGTGTGCCGCAGCGACGGGAGCGCGGCACGGACGGCGTCGACCTCCGCCCTGCGGTCGACGACGCGCTCGCCGTAGCGGTAGCCGTCGACGGCGAACAGTACGACGGGCTCGATCTGCGAGAGCCGGTCGACGACGGAGCGCGTCCCGAACTCGGGTGGGCACGACGACCACGTGGCACCGAGTGACGCGGCCGCGAGGAACGCGACGAGGGTCTCGGCGATGTTCGGCGCGTACGCGACGACGCGGTCGCCGGCGCGCACGCCGAGCCGCTCGAGCGCGGCCCGGCAGCGCGCGACGTCGCGGGCGAGCTCGTTCCACGTGGTCTCCGTGCGATCGCGGGTCTGCGAGCGCGCGATCACCGCGACGCCGTCGGGGTCGCGCTCGGCGTGCGCGAGCGCCAGCTGCCCGTAATTGAGCGTCGCGCCGGTGAACCAGCGGGCACCGGGCATGGTGCGGTTTCCCCCCGCGAGGACGGCGGCCGGCGGGGTCGACCACGCGACGCCGGCCCACGTCGTGAACGCGTCCCAGAAGCCTTCGAGGTCGTCCACCGACCACTGCCAGAGCGCGGCATAGTCCGCGACGTCGCGACCGCGCTCGTCGCGCAACCAGCGCAGGAACGCGCCGACGCGAGTTCGGTCGAGCGCGTCGGGCGGAGGCCGCCAGACGATCTCGCCGCGCGTGGTCATCGCGCTCCGAACGCGGGCAGCGCGCCCGCCGCCGCGACGCGGCTCGGGAGCGCGCGGCCCAGCCGCCGGGCGAGCCGCTCGCTCGCCCCGAGCAGCGCGGCGAGGTCGATGCCGGTGGAGACGCCGAGGTCGTCCAGCAGCAGGACGAGGTCCTCGGTCGCGAGGTTCCCGCCCGCGGCCGGCGCGAACGGTGACCCGCCGAGCCCCCCGAGCGACGTGTCGAAGCGACGGATCCCGAGGTTCAGCGCCGCGAACGCGTTCGTCAACGCGGTCGCGCGCGTGTCGTGCAGGTGCAAGCCGACGTCCGTGCCCGTGAACCCGAGCACCTCCTCGATGCGCCGCGGGGTCGCGACCCCGCTCGTGTCCGCGAGCGTGAGCCGGTCGACGCCGTGGTCGCGCAGGCGCGTGCACACGTCCTCGACCACGCGAGGCGTGACGTCGTCGAACGGTGAGCCGAACGAGTACGAGACGACGGCGTCGACGATCGCGTCGCGCGCGAGCGCGCGGATCTTCCCCGCCTGCGCGATCGACTCGTCGACGGACATGCGGACGTTGCGCCGGCTGTACTCCTCGGATGCCGACGCGGTCACCGTGAGGTGCGTGACGCCCGCGTCGAGCGCGAGTTGCGCGCCCCGCTCGTTCGGCACCAGCGCCCAGCAGCGCGCGCCCGGCGGCGGGTCAACCAACGCGACGACCTCCGCGGCACCGGCCATCGCGGGGACCGCCTTCGGCGACACGAACGCGGCGATCTCGACGTCCGCGAGTCCGGTGGCGAAGAGGTCGTGCACGAGCGCGGCCCGTTCGGACGGTGCGAGCGGGTCGAGCGGCTGCAGCCCGTCACGGGGGCCGCAGTCGCGGATCGCGACGTGCTCCGTCACGTTCCGGGACTCCTCCCCGCCGCGACGGGGCTGGGTGCCTGGGACACCTTCTTGTAGGCGTTCTCGCGGACGGCCGACGCGACGGCGCGGTCCTCCGCGAGCGAGTCGCCGCGCGGCGCGAGCGAGAACCCGGTGTAGAGCACGCGCCGCTCCTTCGTCACGGGCGGGTGGCTCATGTGCATCGTGCACGAGCAGTGGACCGTGAGGTCACCCGTGCGCGTCGGCAGGTCGCGCGGCGGCAGCCCCCACAGCGAACGGTAGAAGGAGGGCTGCACGAGCGCGCGGTGCGACCCCGGCACGACAGCGAGCGCGCCGCTCTGCTCGTCCGCCCCCGTCACGGAGACGCCGACGGTCAGGCCGCAGCAGTTGTACGAGTGCATGCCGAGCGAGCAGTCCTTGTGCCACGGCAGATCCGAGATGCCCTTCACGACGCCGATCGGCTTCTCGAGCGCCTCGCCGCCGGCAGGCGGCACGTAGGCGTCGCCCGTGAGACGCCCGATGCGCAGGAAGCGGTCGTCGCGGATCAGCGCGGCGAACGTCGGGCTGTGCTCCTCGAAGCGCTGCAACCTCACGGCGCGCGCCGTGCCGTCGGCGGTCTCGGCCCACCACGACCGGCCGTCGTCCGGTGCGTAGTGCGCGAAGGCAGCGTCCATGTCGCGGCTGATCGCCTCCATCTCGTCGAGGCCGAACCAGCCCTCCAGATGCAGGAAGCCCGTCTCGGTGAGGAAGTGCGCGATGGCGTCGTCGTCGTCCTCGGGCGTGAACGACCGGGTCACGTCGAGCGGCGATCCGTCGCGGTCGCGCAGCTCCACCGAGCCCCGCGTGTGCGCGGGCCGGCCGTCGATCAGCGAACGGAGCACGACCCACCAGTCGAGGAACTGCTCGAGGCTCCCGCGCCGCATGCGGACGCGCGCCGACGCGACCAGCGTCATCGGCGTGAGCCGGTCGTCGACGAGCCGCGCGACCTCGTCGTGGTCGAGCTCGGTGGCGGCGTCGCCGGTGTCACCCCGGGTGACGCGGATCGTGTCGTGCGCCTCGTCGAGCGCGAGCGTCCATGCGCCCGACGGCGTGACGATCGCGAACGACGTGACACCGAGCTCGTGTGCACCGGGAAGGGCGAGGTGCGCGTGCGCGTCGACGAGCGCGGGCAGCTCGTCGTCGAAGAACGCGTCGGGCGTGACGTCGCGGGTGTCGGCGGCGGTCCGGGTCCGGACGTCGAGTGATCTCATCCGTCTCCCCTTCGGCGGTGTCTGCAGCACTGCTGTAATAGCCCGCCGGCGGCGAGGCAAGCACGACTGCGACGGCCGAGGAGGACCATGGCCAGCGAATCCGACGGGATCGAGCAAGAGCGGGCCGACCTGATCGAGGCGCTCACGGCGCACCGGGACCTGTTCCTGAGGACGGTCGAGGGGATCGACGACGACCAGGCCCGGACGCGCACGACGGTCAGCGAGCTGACGCTCGGCGGGCTCGTGAAGCACGTGGCGAAGGTGGAGCGGCAGTGGGTGGAGTTCATCGAGCGCGGCCCGGACGCGATCGGTGGCATGACTCCCGAGGCGTTCGCCGCGCACGCCGCGAGCTTCCGGATGGAGGACGGCGAGACGATCGCCGGCCTGGTCGACGCGTATCGAGAGGTCGGGCGGCAGACGGAACAGGTGGTCCGGACGCTGCCGTCACTCGACGTGTCGCACCCGCTGCCCGAGGCGCCGTGGTTCCCACCGGGCGCGCGCCGGACGGCTCGGCGCGCGATCGTCCACATCGTGGCGGAGACCGCGCAGCACGCCGGTCACGCCGACATCATCAGGGAGTCGCTCGACGGCGCGAAGACGATGGGCTGACGGACTCGCGCGCGATCGCGAGGGCGGAGCCGCGCGTCAGCGACGCACGGAGGCGATGGAGCGGATTCGTCACGACGAGGACGCGCTTCCGCCACTCGGTCCCGACGAGAAAGTCGAGACGGACGTCCGCACGGATCGCGAACGGCGGCTGCTCGAGGTCGATCGTGCGCCAGTGCCCCATCGGCACGTCCGCGTTCCGTTCGTCGTCGGGCCAGTGGACGCTCCACACGTCGTTCGTCAGCACGAGGTAGCGGTGCCGGCGTCGTTCACGGGCGACGAAACGCCGGATGACCGCGTTCGGCCAGTGCTGGAGGACGTCCTTGCACAGCAGGAGATCCGCGCGCGGCGCAGGCTCGGTCGCGACGTCGGCGCACGCGAACGCCACGTCCGGCCCACCGAAGCGCTCACGGTCGGCGTCGACCACCTCGGGGACGACGTCGACACCCGTGTAGCGGACGCCCCGCCAGTCGATCAGGCGCGACGACTGCCAGTCACCGCAACCGACGTCGACGACCGTCCGCACGTCCCGCGCCGTGAGCAGCCGCTGGACGAACTCGCGGTACGGCGCCGTCGCGTCGGGCGGCGACCCCTCGCCCGAGCCGCCCTTCCAATGGTCGGTCTCGTAGATCGCGCTGAACACGGCGCGCGTGTGCTCACTCCCGTCGTGCGGCTGGTCGGGCTCGGGCACGTGACATGTTCGCGGATCGGCAGGCGACCGTGGCGCACGCGCCGCTCATCGTCCCTTCAGCGCCCCGGAGCGAGCGTGTGCGTCATGATCACGCAATCCCGAGGAGCGTCGTGTACGTATGCCCCGGCGACACCGAAGGAGGCGCGTCCATGAGAACCACGTCGCGTACCGTCCTGGCCGCCGCAGTCCTCGCCGTCGTGCTCGCCGCCTGCGGGTCGAGCTCCGGGAAGTCGTCGAAGTCGAGGTCGACGTCGAGCTCCTCGAGCACCTCCGCGTCGACCGCGGCCCCGGCGGCCTCCGCGACGAGCGCGTCCGGGAACCCGCTCGCGTCGGCGCCGCCTCCCGGCAGCCACTTCGCCACGACGATCTCGTTCGTGAAGCTGCCGAACAACGGCGGCCTCGTGCTCGTCGGTCCGGACGGTCACAGCCTGTACGTGTTCGACCGGGACCAGGGCACGACGTCCGCGTGCACGGGTGCATGCGCGAAGGCGTGGCCGCCGCTCACGTCGTCGGGCACGCCGACCGTCGCCGCGGGCCTCGACGCGTCGAAGGCGGGCAAGGCGTCGAGCGGGCAGGTCACCTACAACGGCCACCTGCTCTACTACTTCTCGGGCGACACGGCGCCCGGCGACACGAACGGCGTCAGCATCCCGGGCTGGCACGTCGTCTCGCCGCTCGGCACCGCGATGGCCGGTCGGTAGGCGCACAGCTCGTGACGATGCGCGGTTGACCTGACCGGCCTGCCGTCGGCGTAGCCGACGGCTTGACGCCACCGCGAGCAGGCGTAGGGTCGACGCTGCCGCGAGCGCCTCGCGGGACACCCGAGGCCACCGACTCCGACACCGCACACCCACTCGATCTCCCGGCTCCTCGGCCGCACGCACGCGGCGGGGCGACCGCCGAACCGGTTGACCGAATCCCACGACGCGATTCGTGGCGAAGGTCTCGACAACGGGAGGTCGTCAGATGCGCAAGCTCGCCGCGGTTCTCTGCGTCGTCGTCGTCGCAGCGCTCGTCACGTTCTTCGCCAGCCCCGTCGCGTCCGGCTCGAGCCCGAGTCAGACGGGAGCACGGAACACCACCGCGGTCGGCTCGGGGACGGACTGGATCCCGCAGCTCGGCGGGTCCACGTTCATCGTCGGCGGGACCGTCCACTCGAACCTCTTCGGGCGCGGGACGTTCCTCGGTGAAGGGACCCAGACCGGGCCGACCTCGTTCACCGTCACCACCGTGACCGTGTACAAGGGCGGGACGCTGACCCAGCAGGGCGCGGGCACCGACACCGGGACGAACACGTCCACCGTCCAGAACACGATCACGAGCGGAACCGGTGAGTTCGCCGGTGCGACGGGCTCGTCGACGGTGAGCTCGACCACGACGCAGACGCTCGACCCCGCGATCCGCACCGTGCGGTTGGTCGCGCACGGAACGATCATGCTCGCGAGCGGCTAGCCGACGCGAGGTGCACAGGGCGGCGCGCCACGCAGGTCGGTACGGTACGTCGCCGTGATGAGCAGATTGCTCGCGCGCGTCATGTCACTGCCGCGCGCGAGCGACACGCGAGTCACGGTCGAGCGCGGCGTGCCGATACCGATGGACGACGGCTGCACGCTCCTCGCGGACGTCTACACGCCGGCCGGATCCGGATCGCATCCCACCGTCCTGGTGCGCACCCCGTACGGACGTGCCGGCCCGATCGGCCTGTTCCTCGGGCGCGCGTTCGCCGAGCGCGGCTACCGGGTCGTGCTGCAGAGCTGCCGGGGCACGTACGGCTCGGGAGGATCGTTCGAGCCGAACTTCAACGAGCGCGCCGACGGCCTCGCGACCATTCGGTGGATCGGGGCGCAGCCGTGGTTCGACGGCCGCCTCGCGATGAACGGACCGAGCTACCTCGGTGCGGTTCAGTGGGCCGTCGGCGACGCGGCTGAACCACCGCTGCGCGCCCTCTGCACGCACATCACGTACTCGAACCTCGCGCGGCACTGGTACCGGGGCGGGACGTTCTCGCTCCACGACGCGCTCGACTGGACGACGATGGTGAGCGAGCAGGAGCACACCCGGTTCGGGTTCGCCGACGTCATCCTGGAGCGTCGGGTGCGGCGCATCGACCGGGTGATCGACCACCTGCCGGTCGCGGAGCTCGACACGTTGGTGGTCGGGCGACGCCTGCCGTTCTGGCGCGACGTCGTCGACCACGCGTCGTGTGACGATCCGTTCTGGGATCGCGCCGACCACTCGTCGCGGGTCGCGCATGTGGAGGCGCCCGTCCTCCAGACCGGTGGCTGGTACGACATCTTCCTGCCGGACACGATCACCGACCATCACACGCTGGTCGACGCGGGACACCGCCCGCGTCTCGTCGTCGGTCCGTGGACGCACATCGCGCCCGGTGCGTTCAAGGTCCAGCTGCGCGAGTCGCTGCAGTGGCTCGACCGCCACGTGCGCAGCGACGGAGACGCCGGGAGCGGATCGACCGACGCAACGCCCGTCCGGCTGTACGTGATGGGCGCGAACCGCTGGCGCGACTTCGTGTCCTGGCCGCCACCGGAGTGCGAACCAGAGCGTTGGTGTCTCCACGCGCACGGTCGTCTCGACCGGCGGGAGCCCGACGACAGCGCGCCCGACACGTACACGTACGACCCGGCCGACCCGACCCCGATCGTCGGTGGCACGTTGATGCGCCGCTCGGGCGGGCGCCGAGATCAGCGCACGACCGAGTGCCGGCGCGACGTCCTGCTGTACACGAGCGACGTGTTGACGCGCGGCGTCACCGTGATCGGCGAGATCGTGGCGGCGATCCACGTGTCGTCGGACCTGGAGCACTTCGACGTCTTCGTGCGGCTGTGCGACGTCGACGAGAAGGGCCGCTCGTTCAACGTCTGCGACGGCATCGCGCGCGTCTCGCCGGAGCACTGGCCGCGACCGGCAAGCGGCCCGTGGGCGGTGCGCGTCGACCTCTGGCCGACCGCGCACGCGTTCCGTGCCGGTCACCGGATCCGGCTCCAGGTGTCGAGCGGCGCGCATCCCCGGTTCGCACGCAACCTCGGCACCGGAGAGCCGCTCGCCACCGCGACGCGGATGCGCGTCGCGCACCAGGCGGTGCACCACGATCCGGAGCACCCGTCGGTGATCGTGCTGCCCGTCGAGCGCGCGTGACCAGCGCGCCCGGGCTCACGCTCGCGCGCGTCCGTGGCTACCGAGGCAGTGTCTGCGTTACGACGGGCGTCGCATCTCGCGGGTCGGGGGGTTCGGCGACGACACGACGGTCATCGAGCCGGCCGACGGCACGAACTCGGTCTCCTCGCCGGTCATCCAGTGGACCTTGATCAGCGGGTCGTGCGTCTCGACCACGACGCCCTCGCGCGCTCCCTGCCCCACGTGGCGGCTCTCGACCCTGATCCGGTCACCTACTCGGACCATGGCGTTCCCTCCATCGCAGACGACATCGGGACTCGCCCCATTGTTACGCCACCCGGAACGTTTCGACCCTTCGAAAGGTCACGTCCCGGCGATCTCGGTCACCATCTCGCCGCCCTTCGGTGAAGCGCACTGAACACACGGCCGCAGGCGCATCATCGGACCGTCGAGGACCGGTGTCGTCACCCAGCGCGGACGAAGCCGACGACCGGCCCGCGCGGCTCTTCCGGGATCGAAGGCGCTTGCCTCGACGGAGCGCCGCGTGCGGGCTCTGTGTGCACGCGTGTGGTGGGTCGCCAGGGACTCGAACCCTGAACCTGCGGGTTAAAAGCCCGACGCTCTGCCAGTTGAGCTAGCGACCCGGGACTTCCGCGATTGTGTCCGTGAAAAGTCCCGCGAAAGTGTCGGTGAAAGTCGCGGGTACCCGCACGGCACGGACGGTGCGGAGATCTGCCGCCGAGGCTATCGACCTGGCGCACGACGTCGCCGCGAGGCACTGCGGCGCCAGCCGCCTCGGTCTTCGTGTGCCCTGACCTGGCGCTCAGCTTCGTGGTTCAGGTCACAGCTGCCGCGCCGATACCTTTCTGGGAGCTGACGAGCTCCGAGGCGACGAGGGCGAGCGCTGGCGCTCGGCATGCCGCGGCGACGAGCGAGTTCGGGAGATGGTTGGCGCGCGATTCGAACTCGACTGGGCGGGTGGCGATCTTCGGCGAGGACGCCTTCCATGAGCGATCTCTCCTACGAGCAGTGGACCGAGCGACTCGGGCGCTTCTTCTTCGACTCGGCACACGATGGCGAGGAGATCCTCTTCGCAGTCGACGACGCTGCGCTCGCCGAGGCATCGGGCTTCGAGGAGACCGAGGCGGTCGCATCGCTTGCGCTTGCCGTTCGGTCTGTCATCGGTTCCGCCTGGGCGGTCGAGCGCGTGAGCAGCCGCGTTCGACGCTGGAAGCACGACCGTGGTGGCGATCACCCGGCAATCCCATTCCTGGCGTTGACGGTGCTCGCTGCCTTCCGCATGGGAGAGCACGCAAGATTTGCAGCGCACAACTACTACGTCCCCCTCCGGCGCCTCATCGATCATGACGATCGGGACGAGGGCCCTCCTGGTTCGTTCACAGACCACATCGAGTGGCTGTGGCGGGACCTTTCTGCATGGGCGAACGTCGAGCTGAACGGGCGACGAGGTTCCATCGAGGTTCGCGACCCGGGACACCACCGATACGTCGGCCTTGCGGTGCAGCACGCGCTGTTCAAGATGGCGGACCTGCGACATCTCGACGCGTTCTTCCGCCGCATCGGCCTGGACCCCGGAGACGAGGTCCCGGCGGCGCAGCTTCGGCGCGCGCTCGCCGTCTGGACCGCGGATCGTCCTGAGCCTTGGGCACAGCGTCTCCACCGACTGAGCACCGATCCTGATCTCGCCGCCCACTGCGAGATCGTGCTCGAGCGAGAAGCGCG